>NZ_CP015348.1:835000-1132500 GCF_002109325.1 Sporosarcina ureae
CGACTATCTGCACAAATCGTCAGTGGTATCGGATTCCTTGGCGCCGGTGCGATATTGCGCAGGGATAACGATAATATAACAGGACTTACTACTGCTGCTATGATCTGGGGCGCCGCGGGAATTGGTATTGCAGTAGGGGCTGGTTTTTACTTCGAAGCATTCTTCACTGTAATCAGTGTAATGATCGTTATTGAGCTAATCGCGCCTATGCTAGGTAGATTCGGTCCGAAACGGTTACGTACAAAAGAAGCAAATTGCACGATCATCATTACGCAAAAGTCTAAGATTGATGACCTCATAAAATACTTACATGCTGAAAACATGGAAATTGACCATATGCGTATTAGACAATTCCAAACACCCGAACATCATTACCATCATGAATTGCAATTTAAACTTATGGCACATCCAAAAAAATCTACCTCTTCACTCTATATAGAACTGACTACACTTTCTTATGTAGAATCGGTAGAGCTCGTTATTTATCCATAAAAAACGCCAAGCCGAAGTGACTTGACGTTGCAGACTGAAAACAACCCTACTACAGGCAGTTGTTTTCAGTCTTTTTACATATTCAATAGAAACATAATATCAGGAATTATAAACTAGCTTTCAATAAAGTAAGAACTTCATCCTTAGAAAGCTTAGCAAATCCACCGACCGGACCATTTACAGCAGCTTTTTCAGCCATTAACTCTAATTTAGAGTCATCGATATCATAATCCGCTAGTGTGACAGGTGCGCCAATCTTCTTCCAATAGGCACTTAAGCGGTCGATTCCTTCCATTGCAACTTCTTCATCCGTTTTATCAGCTGGATCTACACCGAACACATTAACAGCTAGCTGTACAAAGCGCTTTGGGTTTTTGGGGAATGTTTGCTTCATCCAGTGCGGGAATAGAATCGCCAAACCGCCTGCGTGCGGAATATCGTAGACAGCAGATACGGCGTGTTCAATATTATGCGTACCCCAGTCCCCTCTTGTTCCCATCGATAAGAAACCGTTCAATCCCCAAACTCCTGCAAACATCATGGATTCACGAAGGTCTATATTTTCTGGATCTTTTACTAGTTGTTCGCCAGTCTTCATAACAGAGCGTAATGCCGCTTCGCAAATTTCATCTTGCAACAATGCGTTGTCTGCCGTGTGGAAGTATTGTTCGAAAATGTGGGACATCGTATCAACAATTCCATTGACTGTTTGATCAAGCGGCACTGACAATGTATATTTCGGATCTAATATAGAAAACTGTGGATAGCTTAATGGCCCACCCCAACCGTATTTCTCTTGTGTCTCTTCATTAGTAATAACAGAACCCGCATTCATTTCTGAACTAGTTGCAGTTATCGTCAGCACCGTACCGAATGGAAGTGCTTCTTTAGGCGTTGCTTTACCTGTTACAAAGTCCCAAGGATCACCGTCATATTTCGCTGCGGAAGCAATTAACTTCGTACAGTCAATTACAGAACCGCCACCAGCTGCGAGAATCACATCGATATTATGTTCTTTACAAAGGTCTGCGCCTCTCTTAGCTGTCGACAAACGAGGATTGGGTTCAACACCTGGCATGTCCACTACTTCGAAATCATTGTCGTTTAACATCTTTGTAATTTCGTCATACAGGCCATTGCGCTTAATACTGCCGCCACCGTACACGAGTAACACCTTTTTACCGTATTGTTCAAGCTCTTTTGGCAATCGTTGTAGTTGATCTTTACCGAATATTAATTTAGTCGGATTGTTAAAAATAAAGTTATCCAAATCATACGCCTCCTCTTTCTTACTCTCTATTATGAAAAAGATGTATTTATGATGCAAGTATAGTGTTCTAAAAACAGGATATACTTTTTTACAGGAGGAGATAAAATGGAAACACTGCAAAAAGTTACATTGGCCATCGCGCTGATCGGCGCATTAAACTGGGGAGTCGTTGGAATCTTTCGTTTTGACGTCATCGCACAACTTACTGAAGGTGCCTATCAGCCTCTAGCACGCTTCCTGTATATCATCATCGGATTGTCTGGTCTTATGGCGTTACAAGTCCTCTTTACGTATTGGCGAAGGGAAGACGGACATAAACCCACTGAAGAAACTCATTCCACTTCATCCGTTGAACAAATTTAAAAGGCATCTCCTCTTATATGAGGAGATGCCTTTAGTTGTTATTATACCCAGCCACGGAAACGGCTTGCTTCCGCTGTTCTGCGTACACCAATCATATATGCCGCTAAACGCATATCAATATTACGTGTAGACGATATATTATAGACATTTTCAAATGCAGCAACCATTTTTTCTGTCAATTTTTCACGAACTTCTTCTTCAGACCAATAATAGCCCATATTGTTCTGAACCCATTCGAAATACGATACTGTTACGCCACCAGCACTAGCTAATACGTCTGGTACTAGTAGAATACCGCGATCTGTCAGGATTTTTGTAGCTTCCGCTGTAGTTGGACCATTCGCTGCTTCCACTACGATATCCGCTTTAATATTATGAGCATTTTCTTCTGTAATCTGGTTTTCAATAGCAGCTGGAACTAAGATATCACAATCCATTTCGAGTAATTCCGCATTGGTTAGCGTATTGTCGAATAATGTAGTAACTGTTCCGAAGCTGTCGCGACGATCTAATAGATAGTCGATATCTAAACCGTCCGGATCATGCAACGCTCCATATGCATCAGATATTCCGATAACTTTCGCACCGGAGTCATGTAAAAACTTGGATAAGAAGCTACCTGCGTTACCAAACCCTTGAATGATAACACGTGCACCTTTCATATCGATGTTGCGACGTTTTGCCGCTTCATTGATAATGATCGTTACACCTTCAGCTGTTGCGCGCTCGCGGCCATGTGAACCACCGAGTACGACTGGCTTCCCTGTAATGAAACCAGGAGAGTTGAATTCATCAATTTTACTGTATTCATCCATCATCCATGCCATGATTTGTGAATTCGTAAAGACGTCCGGTGCAGGGATATCCTTTGCAGGTCCCATGATTTGACTAAGTGCACGCACATAGCCTCGGCTTAGTCTTTCTAGTTCACCCATCGACATTTCTCGCGGATCACAGATGATACCGCCTTTAGCTCCACCATATGGTAAATCCACAATTCCAGCTTTTAGCGTCATCCACATAGATAGCGCCTTCACTTCATCAGCACTAACGTTAGGATGGAATCGAATTCCACCTTTTGTAGGTCCGACTGCGTCATTGTGTTGTCCACGGTAACCGGTATATACTTTTACTTTTCCATCATCCATACGGACCGGAATGCGCACTTCCACCATACGAAGTGGTTCTTTCAATAGTTCATACATTCCTTCATCATAGCCTAGCTTTTCAAGTGCTTCTTTTATAACAACTTGTGTAGACGTAAATAGATTCAGGTTTTCTGTCATTGTATGGCTCGCCTCTTTGTTTGGTATTGTCTTTCACGGACACATTATAACACGGACGTGTTGAAACATCCACCCATCAATTCCAAACCTTCTTTGAATTTATTTTTATGCAGAAATCGGATGGGTGGGTGAACGTTACTTACTTGTTAAATACTGTACGAATCTTCTCCAATGCCCAGTCCAGCTCTTCTTGAGTAATAGTCAGTGGAGGAGCAAAACGAATGACGGTATCATGCGTTTCTTTACATAGTAAACCTAGTTCTTTGAGCTTTTCACAATACGGACGTGCCTCTTCTGTTAGTTCCATCCCAATGAATAATCCACGGCCACGTACTTCCTTAATTGCAGGATGAGAAATTTTCTTCAATTCATCCATGAAATAATTTCCTAATTCTTTAGATCGCTTCGCCAGCTCTTCTTCTTCCAACACTTCAAGTGCTGCTATGGATACTGCGCAAGCCATCGGATTCCCACCAAATGTAGAACCGTGAGAACCCGGATTGAATACACCTAGGATGTCATCATTTGCAAGCACACAAGAGATCGGGAATACTCCGCCACCTAGTGCCTTACCAAGAATATACATATCTGGTGTAACATCATCATAGTTACAAGCAAACATTTCACCCGTACGGCATAGTCCTGCTTGAATTTCATCCGCAATTAATAGAACGTTTTCTTCCTTACATAGTTTCGCAGCTTCCTTCATGAATCCTTCTGGAGGAATGATGATTCCAGCTTCGCCTTGGATCGGCTCGATTAGGAATGCCGCCGTGTTGGAAGTAATCGCAGCTTTTAATGCATCGATATCACCGTATTCTACCAACTTGATACCAGGTAGTAACGGACCGAATCCTTTTTTATATTCAGGATCAGACGACAGTGAAACTGCTCCAAGCGTGCGACCGTGGAAGTTCCCGACACATGCAATGATTTCTGCATGATTGCCAGCTACACCTTTTACGTCATACGCCCAGCGTCTAGCTGCTTTTAAAGCTGTTTCCACTGCTTCTGCACCTGTATTCATAGGCAATACCATATTTTTACCTGAAAGCTTTGCCATCTTTTCATACCACGGACCCAGTTGATCATTGTGGAATGCACGTGAAGTTAACGTTACACGGTCAGCTTGGTCTTTCAGCGCTTGAATAATTTTCGGGTGGCGATGTCCTTGATTGAGTGCGGAATATGCAGCTAACATATCCATATACTTATTGCCTTCAGGGTCTTTCACCCAGACACCTTCCGCCTCCGAAATTACGATAGGTAGCGGATTATAGTTATTCGCACCGTATTTTTGTGTTTTTTCAATAACAGTTGTTGTTTTCGTCATCTCTGTTCACTCCTCGAATTCTCTTAATCGGTTTATAGTGTCTCTGAAGTAGTCTTCCCTTGCATATGCAACTGCAAGTAATCCGGTCCTCCAGCTTTCGAATCCGTACCCGACATATTAAATCCGCCAAACGGCTGATATCCTACGATAGCACCTGTACATCCTCTATTGAAATACAAGTTACCAACATGGAAATCTTCACGAGCCTGTTCAATGTGGTGACGGTTATTCGTAATGACAGCACCTGTCAAACCATAATCTGTATCGTTCGCAAACTCAATCGCTTCTGTAAAGGATGAAGCTTTAGAAAGCGCCACGACCGGTCCAAAAATTTCTTCTTGAGAAATACGCGCAGTCGGATCAACGTCTGCGAATACTGTCGGAGCTACAAAATAACCTTTGGAGTCATCGCCAGTTCCGCCTGCAATGAGACGTCCTTCTTTCTTACCGATTTCAATATAGTCCATAATTTTATCGTATGCAGCCTGGTCAATTACTGGACCTGCAGTATTCTTGCTATCTACCGGATCGCCCCAGTTATACGTTTTCGTAATTTCTTCTACGCGCTTCACTACTTCGTCGTAGACATCTTCATGAATGATCGCGCGAGAACATGCAGAACATTTCTGTCCACTGAATCCGAATGAAGATTTCACGATAGATTGTGCTGCTAATTCAAGGTCTGCTTCATTATCGACAACAATCGTATCTTTACCGCCCATTTCCGCAATTACGCGCTTCAACCAAATTTGGCCGTCATGTACTTTAGCCGCACGTTCGAAAATGCGTGTACCGACTTCGCGTGAACCCGTAAACGAAACGAAACGAGTATCTTTGTGATCGACTAGATAGTCGCCAATTTCTGAACCTGACCCTGGGATATAGTTGACAACGCCTGAAGGCATGCCGGCTTCTTCCAGTACTTCGATGAATTTATATGCAATTACTGTTGTAGTAGATGCAGGCTTCAACAATACTGTGTTCCCTGTCACTAATGCTCCTACTGTCGTACCTGCCATGATGGCAAATGCGAAGTTCCACGGTGAAATAACTACGCCTACACCAAGTGGTATATAATCGAATCGGTTAAATTCTCCTGGTCTGCTCTCTACGTGCATACCTTCTTTTAGTGTAAGCATTTGACGACCGTAGTATTCTAGGAAATCGATACCTTCTGCAACATCTGCGTCCGCTTCGTTCCAAGGCTTGCCCGCTTCTTTTGTAAGGAGTGCAGAAAACTCGAACTTACGACGTCTGACGATTGCCGCAGCTTTAAATAGTACATCAGCACGGAATTCAGGCTTCACTTTTCTCCACGTTTTAAATGTTTCTTTTGCCGTATTCATCGCTTGTTCTGCTAAATCGCGACTAGCTTGCGAGACATTCCCGATGATCTCATTTTTATCTGAAGGATTAGTAGACGCTAGCTTCTTATCTGTCATGATGCGCTCGCCACCGATAATTAACGGATAGTCTTGGCCAATATAACTTTCTACGGTTTTAAAACCTTCTTCGTATGCTTTGCGGTTTTCTTCTACTGTAAAATCTGTGAATGGTTCGTGTTTGTATGGAATCATTTAGGATCAAGTCCTCCTTTATATTTGAGAGTGCAAAATATATTTGCGTTTGTTAACGTTTACATTTATAATGATGCAAGAAAACGTTGCACTTTGCAAGTGTTTTGATACATTTATTTTTCTTTTTAGTATTTTACTAATAATATTCTGTTAAGTATTACGTTAGGAAGGTGTTTTTGATGAATAGTTATAAAGATGTATTAGATATATGCAATCAATTTGCAGTGGATCATGCAAATATCGGAATACATGCCGTAGACCATTCAGGACGCACACTTGTCTACAATCGAAAAATGAAGGAAATCGAAGGATTAAATCTCGAGGATATAAAAGACCATTCTATATTGGAGCTATTCAACTTCGACAAAAGTGAAAGTACCTTGATGAAAGTGTTGCAGAGTGGAGAACCACAATTGCGAGTGAAGCAGAGGTATTGGAATACGAACGAATTAGAAATCACAACGATGAATGACACTTATCCTATTTACGAAGAACAGAAATTGATCGGCGCGATCGAATTTGCCCAAGATATTACTGCATTGGAGAAGTTCGTTCTGCAACCATTGCGTAAAAACCGTGGACCGATCACATTCAATCAAATCACAGCCCACTCTCTTGCGATGAAGTCGGTCATTTCGACTGCTGAAAAAGCGGCAGATGCAGGATTACCTGTATTATTAATTGGTGAGACTGGCGTTGGGAAAGATAATCTTGCTGAAGCTATTCACTACGGAACCTCGGAAAATCAAAGAGTATTTCACACATTCCATTGCCTACATGCTGATACAGATATCATTCGGCAACTTGACGAAACTTTACAACAGCAATTGACGATGACGTTATTTTGTGAGCGAATCGACTCCTTATCAATTTCATTGCAACAGTCATTACTTTTCGTTTTGCAAAAATCATCCACTCATCAGTTTATCGCGAGTATTGGAGATGACCCAGTTGAACTCATTGCATCCGGGACACTGTTAAAGGAGCTTTATTACTTTTTCGCGTCATTCGCTATCCGGATCCCTCCCCTACGTAAGCGACCTGAAGATATTATTCCATTTGCCGAATCCTATTTGAAGACGAGAATAGAATCGCTCGGAACGGGGTTAGCAAAAATCGATGAAAAAGTCAGCGAGTTACTATGTGCATATGAATGGCCAGGGAATTTGCGTGAGCTGGAGTTTTTGCTCGACGAGGTATCTTCCATGCGTACAAGTGAAGATACATTGACGTTTGATATGCTGCCATTGCAGTTTAAGTTAAAGGTGGAGTCCATTTCGGATGAATCTTCGCAGCCAAAAGACTTCATTGTACAAAGCGATTCAAAGTTAGTACCGCTTGATCAGTATTTACGAGAAGCGGAGAGGTATTATCTTCAGAAAGCGATGAAGCTGCACGATGACAATATTACGAAAACTGCCAACTCACTTGGTATGAGCAGACAGAATTTGCAATATCGATTGAAGAAGTTGAAGGAATAAAGATACTGATGTTGCAGAAATAACTTTAATGACGTTACTTACTAATTTAAAAACACAAAAAAGGACTGTTACAGGAAGTTATATTCACTCCCTGTGACAGTCCTTTTTTATTAACGTCCGGATTGTTCGATCCAGCCTTGTAGCTTATCTTTCAATGAATTAAAGCCATCCGCGTCTTGCTGATCTACACGTTCCTGCAATGATTGACGGGAACGTTGATTGTTCAAGTAAGAATTCGGTGGCTCTTGTAATGCACGGATAGACAAACTGATTTTACTCGCTTTTTCATCCACATCCAGTACTTTGACGTGAACTTCTTGCCCAACTTCCAAAAATTCATGAATGTCTTTAACGAACCCATACGTGATTTCAGAGATGTGCACTAACCCTTGCGTTGAAGCATCCAGCGCTACAAACGCACCGTACGGCTGTATTCCGGTAACTTTTCCGGACAGCTCATCTCCTACTGCAAATTTGTGAGACATGCAAAACAGCTCCCAATCTAAAGTAGTATCTAATCTGCCTTTGCGGCCGTTTCATAGTATACCATATTTCAAAGTTTTGAACAAAAAAACGCCATCCAAAAGACGGCGTTAACTATTTAATATTGGACGATTGAGTTGGCTTTATATTTAATCGCAATTAATTTATAGGATATATCCATACACTTCTCTAAAGGTATCCACATATCATGTGTATGCTCATAGGCATCGCGAATACATTTAGCCAAGTCAGCTGGATGATCTACATCATGAAGCTTCGTCACTACATCTGCAATCTCTGTATCATATGCGTGTTCTCCTTCTTGGAATGGATCCCACTGCTTAAGAAGTACAACCGCTTTTTTATTCATTTCGATGGTTTGCACGATTTGTCACCTGATTCGCATTTTTCTTTTAATGATAGCACAGTGTTGTGAAAGAAAAAAGAAAACAGTTGCAAAGAGATTGATAGCATCCGAGAAAACTCAAAAAAAGAACATCCCGATCAATCGATGGGATGTTCTTGATTTTTAATTTGTTGTCGTTCTTTTAAAATACGATGTTCCAGCTCTTTCGTTTCTTCTTCCTGCCGTTTGGACTTCTTAAGAATCCAACGAAATACGAACAGCATTAGCGTCATGAAGATGACGAAAGAGATTGCTGCTGGAATGTATTCTGATTTATCTTCAGGAAAATAAAGAAACGGCATCAATAGAACGAAGTCCATGCTAGTTTCCCCCTATGAATTAAACCTTCTTATTTTTGAAGGATTTCGATTGATTCAATTTTAATTTCTTCTTTTGGCTTGTTATCGCGATTAGCTTTTGCGTTTGCAATTTTATCGACTACGTCCATTCCTTCTAGTACCTGACCAAATACAGAGTGCTTCTGATCCAAGTGTGGTGTTCCACCGTTTGCTTCATACGCATCCGCGATCTCTTCAGGCCAGCCACCTTTTTTCAATTGTGAAGCTGATGCGCCTGCAAGTGAAGATGCTTGGACGATGAAGAACTGGCTACCGTTTGTGTTCGGTCCAGCGTTCGCCATAGATAGTGCGCCACGTAAGTTGAATAGGTCCATAGTGAACTCATCTTGGAATGTGTTGCCATAGATGCTTTCTCCGCCCATACCTGTTCCAGTTGGGTCTCCACCTTGGATCATGAATTCAGGAATTACACGGTGGAAAATAATACCGTCGTAATAACCGTTTTCTGCGTGAGTCAAGAAGTTTTCAACAGTCTTTGGAACTTGCTCTTTAAAGAGCTTTATTTTGATAGGCCCCATTGTTGTGTTCATTGTAACGAGTGCTTCGTTTTCTGCTACTTCAGTCGATAATTGTGGATACATGATATTCCTCCTCTAATTTGCATACGTGTTCATTTTGATGCTGTTTTGTGTATGAAAACAGTTTATCATACATGACTAGAAAATTCGATAATTGTAACTGTGACAGTTAGTTGACAGAGTTTTTTTGTGGAGATAGAGCACACTATGTGAAGCGGGAAACGTTGATCTACTGTGTTTGTTCGCGTGAGAGATGCTCATAGTTCAAGCGTATTCGCTCTATTGTGCCCGTCAAGCGCTCTATCACGATCCATTTCCGCTCATACTTTTCTGTTGACCGCTCTATGACAGGCCGTGAACGATCATAGTCGCCTTGCAACCGCTCATAGCCCTCCCCCTTTCTACTGTAGCGGAATCTAAAAAGCCAATTTACCACTTTCACTCCAACTGTAGATGTAAGCACTATGTTTCCTTCGACTGCCGAATTGTTTTATACTATAAATCATCTAATAATCACAGGAGGAAGGCGTTACAATTTTGAGTCGACATAAGAAGAATTTCATCATCATCTGGGTCACGAACTTTCTTGTAGCAGGGACGATGACGATGATTATGCCGTTCCTGTCGTTATATATTGAAACGTTTGGAGATTACTCTGATGCATATGTCCAGAAGTGGGCAGGATTAATTTTTGGTGCTACATTTATTACCGCGCTCATTATGTCTCCTATTTGGGGACGATTTGCAGATCGTTTTGGCTTTAAGCCCATATTGCTAATTAATGGTTTCGGGATTACGATTTCGGTCTTTTTGATGGGCTTTGTGAATTCCGTAGAAACCTTTTTTGTCTTAAGACTTCTGATGGGTCTAGTTACAGGCTTTTTGCCGACGTCATTAGCTTTCATTTCATCTCAGACGCCACGTGAGGAAGCAGGTAAGATGCTCGGGACGTTGCAAATGGGCGGTGTCTCGGGAATGTTATTCGGTCCTGTTCTTGGCGGTATGATGGCGGATACGTTCGGTTTTGAGTATGCCTTCATCATCACGTCCGTTTCCGTACTGTTTGCCACAATGCTTGTGCTATTTGGAATTAAAGAAGAAGCGCGAGTGAAAGTGCGGAAAGTGGCGAAGTATTCGCGGAAAGTTATTTTGGGCGGATTATTCAAACACCGTCTGATGTTCAACGTCATGCTCGTTACGACGTTGATCCAAGTCGGGAATTTCAGCATTCAACCTTTGCTGTCACTCTACGTAGCGGATCTGACTCACGCTGCAACCAATGTTGCGTTCCTTGCTGGATTGACGTTCAGTGCTACAGGACTCGGTAATTTACTATTTGCCAGGTACTGGGGGAAGGTTGGCGACGATGTCGGGTATGAAAAAATTCTTGGATTACTGCTGATCATGTCGTTCGTCTTCATTATCCCGCAAGCGTTCGTTACGGAACTTTGGCAACTGGTCTTGTTACGGTTCTTGTTTGGTATTTCGACAGGTGGTATGATTCCACTGACGACAGCACTTGTCCGCCGAGAAGCTCCACTGGAAGTTCAAGGCGAAGTTATGGGATACAACACCAGTTTCCGCTTCCTTGGTAATATCATCGGGCCAATGTTCGGTGGGATTGTTAGTGGATATATCGGCATTCCGGCAGTATTCGTCGTGACAGGCGTATTGTTCATCGTTGGGTATCTGTTCTTATCCATGGCTGTACGACGACCTACACAGGATTTCGAACACTTCTTGGAAGACCGGCAAGTTGAAGCAGATGAACACATATAATCTTAGCCTCGCAAACCGTTAATCGGTTGCGGGGCTTTTTATGTCCTATGATTCAGGCGGCACTTGTTCCGATGTGTTATATTTTTCTATAGCTATGCGAAAGTACAGGGAGGCTAGTAAGTTGAAACAAACGATTGGACTAGTGATCACGCTTGCTTGCGTTCCACTATTATTATTTATACAAAACCAAATCCAGGCGGAGACGGTGCAGACTGAAACTTTGCACGCTTCTATTCGTGACGCAGTGCAATTAGAAGCACCCGCCATGGTCTCCCCTATTCAAATGAAAGACCGTAACGGCAAATTATTCGCGGAAGAATATACTGAATGGCGGCGACCGATCGCTTTGGGAGACATGACGTTCTTTACTCGTCAATTATTTTTAAAAAGTGAAGACCGAACATTTTATGAGCATCGTGGGTATGACATCGCGGCCATCATTCGGGCTTTTACGATCAATGCTGCAGCAGACGACAAACGGCAAGGCGCATCGACCATTACACAGCAAGTTGTGCGCATGCGTTATTTATCAACAGAGAAAACATACGAGAGAAAATTTAAAGAGTTATTCCTCGCTGCAGAGTTAGAAAAGCAATCGACAAAAGATGAAATTCTAGAAATGTATTTGAATGAAATGTATTTCGGCAATCAAGTGTACGGAATTGGCGGTGCGGCAAGCTATTACTTCAGCCGCCCTCTCGAAAAATTAAATGAAGCAGAAATTGCATTTTTAGCAGCTATTCCAAACAATCCTTCACTTTATAACCCCATCAAGCATTTCGACAAAACGAAAGAACGTCAAATACGGCTTCTTCGAGTAATGCTTGATCAGCAAGTGATTACACAAGAACAATTTGATGGATACAGTACATTGCCTATTAAATTACATGTTAAGAAAAAAGAACAGTTTCATCCTATGTACAGTTCTTATGTATTGGAAGAATTAAAAGACCTTATTGCGCAGACAGAAGGACTCGATGTGTCGAAGAACAAGGCCAAGACACCGGAAGAACGACAGCGTTGGCAAAATGAAATCAATCGCCGCACCCGTGATGTGATCAGTAAAGGCGTAACGATTGAAACGGCTCTTGATCAAAATAAGCAGCAACATGATGAAAATCGTTTGAATGCATTGATTGGAACGGGCGGGGTTCAAGCGGGCGCTGCAGTTATAGACAATGAAATGCGCGAAATTATTAGTCTGTATGCGGGTTCAGGATATAAAAAGACAGACTTCAACCGAGCTTATCAAGCAGTTCGACAACCTGGTTCAGCAATCAAGCCACTGCTCGTCTATGCACCGTTTTTCGAGAGCGGCCCGTATCATGCGGATACACCTGTCAACAGTAGTAATATTTGTATCAACGGGTATTGTCCGAAGAACTTTGGCCACTATCAGTTCGGCACAACTACTGTACGGGAAGCGTTCCGCAACAGCTATAACACGACGGCTGTGCGTTTGTTGCAACGTGTAGGGATAGATACAGCATTTTCTCATCTAGCTCCATTTCATTTTCAGCATGTAGTGGCAGCAGATCGTTCCTACCCTGCTGCACTCGGCGGATTTTCTCATGGCGTGACGCCACTCGAACTTGCCGGAGCGACTACGAGTTTTATTGACGGGATATATTTGACACCGCATGCAATTCGCGCGGTAAAGGATAGTCGAGGTGAAGTGTTATATAAGTGGAAAGATACGTCAAAAGCGGTTTGGTCTCCTTCAACAGTCCGCAGTATACGTTCCTTGATGAAAGAAGTAGTCGTCAACGGGACAGGCGAAGGCATTCCATATTCAACTAGCTATACGGGAGCAAAGACGGGAACGACTGATTCGTTTAAAGACTTGTGGACGATCGGCATGAACGATCGCTATACGTCCGCTGTGTGGATCGGCTATGATAAACCGACGCCGATACCACGTCTACGTGATCAAAAAATCCATCTGCGTGCTTTTTCCTCTACGATGCGACCATAAGAGCCTTGCAGTTCCGTCACTTCGGACCTGCAAGGCTCTTTTTATTTCACCGGATTCGCTAACGGTATACTGGCCAACAAGCCGTTATACAGCCTGAAGATAATATAGACAAGTCCCGCCACCAATACACTCCAGATGATGATTTGAAAGAAGATCAAACCCACTGTATGCGTCAACGGCATAAATGGACTTAATTTGTAGATTACATAAATGAAATAGACAAAAGAAGTGATGAGAAAGATTAACGCCAATGTCTTCCAGGATTGAATGCCAATTGCCGAAGCAAGCGCACCGATAAAGTAAATGACTGCGCCTGACTTCGAAGCACTATATGACGCATCCGCTTCTTCTTTCAAGAAAAATAATAAGGCCGTTTCATGAATAGTAACCGCAATCAATTTTAATGCAGCGAATAACATAAAGAATAATAGGGAATACATAGTCAACAAAAATATTCGCAACTGAAAGTCCGATAAAAACTCCCGCATACCTTGATAGAGACCGATTTCCTTAAAGAGGATCAATGTCTCCCCCACACTGTAGACACCGAACGTTAAACTGAATAACAGTACGGTGACAAAGGGCAAATAACCGAATAAATATGGATTTTTCATACTGCACCTCAAAAATATTTTTTCACCCTCCTAATAATATAAGAAGGAAGTCGAATAAAGCAATAATTGGACAACTGTCGTCTATGCAATTTGAAATGTTTTACGCTATACTAACAAATACGCCCACGCATATCGCTATGGAAATTTGAATATGTGAAGAATATGGTTGGAAGGAGGATTCTCTTGGAATTCGTGTTATTGATTTTTTTACCTGTAATCTTCGCAATACTTGTTCCTTTTGCTTATAAGAAGATCAAAGGAATACATACGGGTTGGTTCGTCTTTCTCGTCCCGCTAGTATTGTTCGGCTATTACTTAAGTTTCTTGCCGTTAGTGATGGATGGTGGTCATGCTAGTTCTGAATTAAATTGGATTCCATCACTAGGTATTGCATTTACTTCGTACATAGATGGTCTAAGTTTATTATTTACGCTATTGATCACCGGTATCGGTTCGTTAGTTGTATTGTACTCTGTATTTTATATGGATAGAGAAAAAGAAGATCTAGGTAGTTTTTATGTCTACTTACTGATTTTTATGACCGCCATGCTTGGAGTCGTACAATCTGACAACACGATGACGCTCTATTTATTCTGGGAGTTAACATCGATTTCGTCCTTCTTATTGATTGGTTTCTGGTACACGAAGGATAAATCACGTTTTGGTGCATTGAAATCCATGATGATTACAGTGTTTGGTGGATTGATGATGCTCGGGGCATTCATTTTGCTCAGTATCATGGGAGAAACCTTCTCTGTTCGTGAATTGATTGCGCAAGCTCCTGAACTTGTAAGTCAACCATATTTCACACTAGCTTTAATCTTATTATTGCTTGGTGCCTTTACGAAATCGGCGCAATTTCCATTCTATATCTGGTTACCGGATGCAATGGAAGCGCCAACACCAGTCAGTGCATACTTACACTCCGCCACGATGGTTAAGGCGGGTATTTATTTGGTTGCACGTTTTACGCCGATTTTCGGTACGTCGTCCACATGGATTTGGCTTGTTACTGGAATCGGATTGCTGACACTGTTCTGGGGTTCGTTCTTTGCAGTGAAGCAAACGGATTTGAAAGCGATTTTAGCATTTTCAACAGTCAGCCAGCTCGGATTAATTATGTCATTGCTCGGTGCAGGCGCCATCTCGTATCATGCGACGGCGGCCATGTTCGGCTTTGCGACGTATGCGGCGATTTTCCACTTGATTAACCACGCAGCATTCAAGGGCGGACTCTTCATGATTGCAGGCATTATCGATCATGAAACCGGCACCCGAGATATTCGTAAGCTCGGTGGATTAATGAGCGTGATGCCAATCAGCTTTACTGTTGCAGCTATCGGTTCATTATCCATGGCTGGACTGCCACCGTTTAGCGGATTCTTAAGTAAGGAAATGTTCCTTGAATCCATGGTAGCGCTTCGACACTTTGAATTATTCAACTTCGATACATGGGGCATTATGTTCCCGATCGTTGCTTGGATTGCCAGTGTCTTTACGTTTACGTACAGTTTGTATTTTGTGTTAAAAACATTTATGGGTCAGAAGAAATTCGACAAATTGCCGAAACAACCGCATGAAGCGCCGATTGGCATGCTGATTTCACCTATGATTTTGGCAACGATCGTCATTCTTGTGTTCTTCATTCCGAACGTAGTTGGTAAGTGGATTATTAAACCGGCTGTCATGGCCATTCAACCGACATTGTACGCAAACCCTTCCGCTATCGATATTCATGTCAAAGCTTGGCATGGTTTTGGAGCAGTTGGCCTATGGTTGACTATTGGCGTGATCGCATTCGGTACATTACTTTATCTGACCATTCCAAAATGGCAGCCACTCTATCGTATCCAGCCTGATAAGTTATCGTTGAATGAAGGCTATGATGCGTTGATGCGTGGAAGTGAAAAAGGATTGAATCGAGTTTCTCGTCTTTATATGACAGGTAAGATCCGGACATACTTATTGTATATGTTCGCATTCATGTCCGTTTCGATCATCGCGCTGTTGTTCATTAAGGATGCATTTGTTGTCGATATGAATAGTTTCGCAGCGATTACATTATATGGATCGTTAAATGCGATCGTGTTAATCTTGTCTGTCGGATTTGTTGTGTTTGCGAAGTCTCGCCTTGCTGCGATTATCGCGCTCGGCGGTGTCGGGTATTCCGTCGCATTATTCTTCGTCATCTTCAAAGCGCCTGACTTAGCATTGACGCAACTCGTAATCGAGACCGTATCCGTTGCGTTGTTCTTGCTGGCATTCAAGCATTTGCCGGCACTCAGTACGCACGGGGAAACGAAACGCATTAAAGTAGTGAACTTGATTGTTTCATTGAGTGTAGGTGTGATGGTGACATTAGTCGCCCTATCCAGCCACTCACAAAAAATGATCCCTTCGATTTCTAAGTACTATAAAGATACGGTCGAGTCAGAAGCAGCTGGCGGAAATATCGTCAACGTCATTCTTGTAGATTACCGTGGATTTGATACATTATTTGAAATCGCAGTATTAGCTATTGCAGGGATTGCGGTACTTGGCATGATTCGCTTACGTGTATCGAGAAAGGAGCCGAACGATGAAAACAAATGATGTTATTTTACAAACTACAGCCAAAGTAGTGTTTTTCATCATCTTCCTGTTCTCCATCCACATCTTTTTCGCGGGTCACTATGCACCAGGTGGAGGATTCGTTGGTGGCTTGTTGACAACAGGGGCGATTGTGCTGTTGTTGTTGGCATTCGATTTACGGACGATTCAACAAATTTTACCGTTTAACTTTACGATTATGACTGCGATCGGACTATTGCTTGCATTAGGTACAGCGGCCGGCTCGATTTTCTTTAATGTGCCGTTCTTCACACATGCATTCAGTGATTTTGATTTACCACTATTCGGACATACGTCTCTTCACACAGCGATGTTATTTGATAGTGGAGTCTACTTAGTTGTCGTCGGTTCCGCCATCACGATTATTCAATCGATTGGAGGCGATGACTGATGGAGTTTATTCTTTCAATTCTCATCGGGATATTATTTACGGCAGCCTTCTATTTGATATTATCGAGA
This sequence comes from Sporosarcina ureae, assembly GCF_002109325.1. Classification (GTDB taxonomy): domain Bacteria; phylum Bacillota; class Bacilli; order Bacillales_A; family Planococcaceae; genus Sporosarcina; species Sporosarcina ureae_C. The sequence goes on from NZ_CP015348.1 coordinate 852,006, forward strand.
AGTTTACTGAAAGTGATTTTAGGTACTGGGTTGCTCAGTCATGGAGCTCACTTGCTCATCTTAACGATGGGTGGACTTGGAGGCTTAGCACCACCTGTACTCATTGATGGTGTGACAGATTTTGCAGATCCCCTGCCTCAAGCATTGATTTTAACTGCAATCGTCATTAGCTTTGGTGTGACAGCAGTCATGCTCGTCATGGCGTATCGTATGTATGCTGTACATCAAACAGATAATATGAATGAATTGAGAGGGAATGATGAACATGATTAATCTTCTTTTATTTCCGATCATTATTCCTTTCTTTTTCGCGATGATTTTATTGTTTTTCAAAGAGCAAGTGATCGTCCAAAGAGTTTTGACACTGATCGGATTGGCTCTCAGTCTAGTTGCTTCTTTGTGGCTCATCGCGACAGTGAAGACAGAAGGAATCCAAACCGTGACGCTCGGAAGCTGGCCTGCACCATTCGGAATTACGATGGTGTCGGACATGTTCTCCGCCCTGCTCGTCACGACGACAATTAGTATTACATTTTTTGTCGTCCTCTATAGCTTTTCGTCAATTGGTGTAGAAAGAGAAAGGTTTTTCTACTATCCTGCAATTCTTTTCATGATTACAGGAATCAACGGCGCCTTTACAACAGGTGATATTTTCAATATGTTCGTATTCTTCGAAGTGCTACTGATCGCATCGTATTTACTGATCGTGCTTGGCGGCGAGAAGAGACAGCTTCGCGAATCCATCAAATACATATTGATCAATGTTATTTCATCTGCGATTTTCGTTATTACGGTAGCGTATTTGTACTCCATTATTGGCACATTGAATATGGCGGATATTTCGGTGAAGATTGCTGAAATTAATCAACCGGGGATCATCTCGGTCATTGCGATTTTATTCTTGATCGTCTTTGGAATTAAAGGGGCAATCTTCCCTCTATACTTCTGGTTGCCTAATTCGTATGCTGCGCCGCCAATTCCAGTGCTCGCATTGTTTGGTGCCTTGCTTACTAAAGTAGGTGTCTATGCGATTACGCGTACGTATACGTTGTTTTTCGTGCACGATATCGGGTTTACACATCAGTTTCTAATGATTTTGTCGTTACTGACAATCATTGCAGGCTGTATCGGTGCTCTCGCTTACTTCGATGTAAAGCAAATTATCATTTACAACATCATCATTGCAGTAGGTGTGATTTTATTCGGTGTTGCACAAATGAATACTGCTGGACTCGAAGGGGCAATATTTTATTTGATTCATGATATGTTGATCAAAGGTGCACTATTTGTCTTGATCGGCATCATCATTTATGTGACCGGGACTTCTAATTTGCGGGAGATGGGTGGTTTAATTAAGACCCATGCCACGCTCGGTTGGATGTATCTAATCGCTGCATTCGGTCTAGCAGGTATACCTCCATTAAGTGGATTCATCGGAAAAGTGCTCATCACAAAAGGCGCGTTCGAAGCGGATCACATAATTGGCAGCATCATCATTCTCGCATCGAGCTTAGTTGTGTTGTTGTCCGTTATACGGATTTTCATTTATGCTTTCTGGGGTCCTCAAAAGAACGAGTTACCTGCTCGAGACAAAGGCGTTTATCGTCAAATGATGGTTCCAGCTATCATGCTGGTTGTCGTTACGGTAGCGTACGGTGTCGGTGCAGAGTGGCTTATGCCATATATGACGGATGCAGCAGATGTACTAGCTGATCCATCCATCTATATAAATGCGGTGTTAAAGGAGTAGAGGTCAATGGCTTTTCAGATACTTTTAAATTTCTTCATTGCAGTCGTTTGGATGTTCATGTCAAGTTCATTGACACCTTCTACGTTCATCATTGGATATATCATCGGACTGTTGATGATCATTATGACTCGCCGCTATTTCAGAGGGCGCTTGTACATTTGGCGAATCTGGTCTGCAGTGAAACTTACAGCGATTTTCCTAAAAGAGCTTATCTTGTCGAATATTTCCGTGTTATTACTAGTCATAAAACCGGATCTTTCTACTATGCAACCTATGTTTTTTGCTTTGCCGACTGAACTAGAGAAAGATTGGGAAATCACCCTATTATCCAGTTTGATTACATTGACACCCGGTACAGTCGTCGTGCATGTATCGGATGATCAGCGAACGTTATATATCCATGCGATCGACGTGGATGATGTGGATGAAGCAATCGACTCTATTAAGAACACATTCGAGAAAGCCATCATGGAGGTGAGCCGAGGATGAACCTATTTTACTCAGTCTGTCTCGTGCTGGTCATCTTGTCTATGCTCGGATTATTATATCGTGTATGGAAAGGCCCGTCTGTTCCGGATCGGCTAGTCGCGCTCGATGCAATTGGCGTCATGCTAATCTCGGCTATCGCGTTGCTATCCATCCTGTTTGATACACCTTTCTTCATCGATGCGATTCTATTGATTGCGATTATGTCGTTTATCGGTACGGTGTCCTTCTCGAAATTTATTGAGAGAGGAGAGATCATCGATAGTGGATCTGATCGCTGATATTATTATTGTGTTTCTTGTCACAGTGGGGATCATTTTCACGATCGTCACAGTCATCGGAATCTTACGGTTGCCGGATGTCTACACTCGCGCACATGCCGCTTCAAAGAGTGCAACACTCGGAGTTATGAGTTTATTGCTTGGCGTTTTCCTCCACTTTTGGTGGAATGAAGGCCACTTCAGTGTCGCACTGTTGCTCGGTATCGTCTTCTTGTTCATCACTTCTCCCATTGGCGGTCATTTGATGACACGTGCAGCTTATATGGCAGGAGTAGAACCTACCAAATTAACGGTTGGCGATGACCTGAAAGAAGCTGCAATAAAGCACCGCAAGGAGTCAAATAAAAACACGCCGGATGACAAGTAGTCATCTCGGCGTGTTTTTTTAAAAGTATGGATAATAAGGGTAATACGGTTGTGGATAGTATGGATAGCTGTTGTAGTAAGGTGGATAATACCCCCACCATAGCCACCGAAACCGTAACCTGGAGAAATAGCATTACCTAAAAATCCGCCAACTAAACCACCTAGGAATGGACCACCGAAACCACCAAATCCTCCGTAACCACCGCCATAATGACCGCGACCGCCACCATATCCACCTCTGTAATTATTATGTCTTGTCATCCAAGTTCCCCCTTTCCCTCTATCCTATGACCAACTAGAAAGAAGGAATGGGTAAAGCGCCTAGAGTGAATTATTCTTGTGATTCTGTTTCAGCAGCCAAGCGCTCTACAAATGTCGCTAATGTACGGACCATAACGCCAGTCGCGCCTTTAGGGCCAAGCACATGTGGGCTTGCGGCGTCAGATGTGCCTGCGATATCTAAATGAATCCAAGGCGTATCCCCTACAAATTCTCCTACGAAGCCACCTCCGAATATCATATGGCCATCGCGTCCAGGTGAGTTGTTCAAATCAGCAACATCACTTTTACGAATTCGCTTGCGATCATTTTCAGTTAACGGCATTTGCCAAATAAATTCTCCTGTTTCATCCGCTGCTTCCTGGAACTGCTTATAGAATTCCTCGTTATTCGTCAGCGCACCCGTTTTATCGTTACCGAGCGCTACAATGACACCACCTGTTAACGTGGCTACATCTATCAGATACTCAGCTCCCGCTTGCTTCGCATACGTCACCGCGTCAGCCAGTACTAAACGACCTTCTGCATCTGTATTGAGCACTTCAATCGTCTTGCCGCTTAGTGAAGTGATGACGTCGTCCGGTTTAAATGCTTCGCCGGAGATCATGTTGTCTGATGAAGCTATAACGGCAATTACGTTCTTTCTTGGCCGTGACTCTCCTATGATGGCCATAGCGCCCAGAACAGCCGCTGCACCACCCATGTCACCTTTCATGCCTACCATGCCGTCTTTAGGCTTCAGCGAGTAGCCACCGGTGTCATACGTGATTCCTTTACCTACTAATCCAATTACATCTTCCCACTGTTCAGTCGCTTGGTACTTCAGCACAATTAGCTTCGGTTCTTCTACTGAACCTTGATTGACCGCAAGAATTGCACCCATACCAAGCTCTTCCATTTCCGCTTTACCAAGAATGTCGATTTCTAAGTCATAGCTTTCGGCTAATTCCCGTGCATACTCCGCCATCTTAGTCGCCGTCAATAGATTTGGTGGCACATTGACGAGAGTACGCGCCTCGTTCACTGCATGCGCAGAGATCATTCCTACTTCCCCTGCCGCTATGATGCTTTGTTCATCAGCATTCGTAATGAACGTTACTGTAGTAAGTGGTACATCTACTTCGTTAGAAGAGGTTTGGAATCCTTCATACGCATACGAGCCCATACCGATACCCTCAGAGGCTAGGAACGCTACATCCTCACAATGGATCTCTTCATTGCAGAAGGGCGCTGTCCAGACCCCTACGGTACGCACACGATCCTTATGTAGCTGTTTACCTACAGTAGCGAATAGTTCGCGTACTTTCTGTTCTGTCAGTTGTTTCTGATTGCCAACGCCTACAAAATATACACGGTCGTAAGTTTGCTTAGATAAGGCGGGCATTTTTGTGATAGTTTTAAATTTCTGTTGAATATCATTCGATTTAATCCAGTCTGTCAATGAAGGATGGAATGATTCGACGAACTGATCAAACCCTTCTACGTTCTCTGGATGGTCAGGTACTCCTACAACTAGCACCTCCACTTCCTTCTGATTCATTGCGGATGCTGTTTCTACGTTTATCATTTTTTATTCCTCCCCTTTTCTTTACGCTTACCCCATACTAGTATAGACTAGTCAGATTAGCACTTCCAACGACAAGGATTGTTGGGTTTTTACTACGATTCAATACAGATTATGATATACTGTTTGCAAAACTACTAACATAAAAGGAGTGGAATCTCTTGGCTATTTTTGAAAACATACCGCTCCTCGCAGCGCTATTCGCCATTTTATTTGCACAATTCGTAAAAATACCCATTCATTTTTTATTAACACGTAAACTCGATTTCGGACTTATGACTTCCACAGGTGGCATGCCAAGCTCCCACTCAGCCGCAGTCACCGCACTAACAACTGCCATCGCATTTGAAGCAGGATTAGACTCACCCTTATTCGCTGTATCTGCCATCTTCGCAGTCATCGTCATGTTTGACGCAACTGGCATTCGCTACCAAGCGGGACAACAAGCCGTTATCATTAACCAAATGCGTTCTGACTTCCAAATGTTCGTCGATGATCTAAAACACTGGCCTAAAAAAGACAACGACGCCAAAATCCAGGAACTCAAAACTCTACTAGGCCATAAACCAAACGAAGTATTCTTCGGAGCCCTAACCGGCATCCTCATCTCCATTCTTACGTATACGGTTATATTGTAAACTCTAAAAGAAGCACAAAAAAACGGAACTGTCACAAGCTGTCGTAAATCACGACTTCTTGTCCAGTTCCGTTTCTTTTCATCCACATAATCAAAGCATCAGAACATCTGATACCCCATCTTGCGTAAAACCTTCATCACAAATCCTGCGATAATCGCTCCGACCATACCACTCGCCAAAATCACGATATCTACCACATGAAGCGACATTAAATTCGCCCCTAGCTCACTAAACGCATAGCCTGGCTTCGTAAAGTACTCATACATCGCCACATCATCAATAATAAAAATCACGATAATCGGATAAATAATAGCCATCAGCCAAGTCATACGCAATAGCATGTTCAATAAAAAGCCGATACCGAAAAACATAACAATAAATATCAAGATCGATAGCATCACTTGAGCTATGGATATAGTTTGCATGCTTGCTAACCTCCAGTTCATCACCTCAACATTTTACAGGATGATGGGAAGTCTTTCAATAGAATGAGACAGTGTACACACAACGTTCTTCTAAGATGTCATGAATTCTTAAAATCTGACAGACGATTTCCCCTACTTCGACTGCTTTCATAGTTGACTTGTTGCCTATTTTGTTGCATACAAAAAGCACTCGCAAAAACGAGTGCTCTTTTATAATCATTTCAGAACGTTAAATTTACCTTTTTTAATCGTGAGTCCAAGACCACCGATCATGAATAACGCACGGTTATCGATCATTTTCTTCATAAACGACGCTTTAGTACCTGTCACTTTTTTATCAAATACGACACCAATTGCATCGGAATCCCCTAATGAACAAACGCTACCTTTTAAATCAGGTACGAATTCTTTAGTTGGGTTTCCTTTCATCAACGCGATGATGTTGTTCGCAATCATATCACCTTGTTGCATAGCGATTTGTGCTGTTGGAGGGAATGGGCGATTGATCGCTTCGTTGATCATCAATGCACAGTCACCTACGACAAATACATCGTCGAATCCTGGCGCACGCATGTCTTTTTCAACTTTTACGCGAGCACGCATGTTTTCGATACCTGATTCTTCGATTAGACGGTTACCACGAACACCCGCAGCCCATACAACCGTTCCAGCTTTGATGAATTCAAATTCATCTTCGCCTTTTTTAATCTTCACGCCTTCAGGAGTTGCTTCTACAACCGGTGTTCCGATTGAGAATTCTACACCTTTCGCGCCTAATTGACGTACTGCATATTCTACAAGTTCCGGATCGAAACCAGGTAGTACCATTGGCGCCGCTTCTACACATAGAATGCGAACCTTTTTAGCCGGCACATCATATTCTTTACATAGTTCAGGTACACGGTTTCCTAGTTCCCCAAGGTACTCGATTCCTGTGAATCCTGCTCCACCTACGATAATAGTTAAACGGCTATCATCTTTTACTTCTTCAGTAGACCATGTAGCGAATTGATATTCCATGTGATCACGGATTTGACGTGCTGCATTCACATTTGCGATAGACAATGCGTACTTGTCCAAACCTGGAATACCGAAAGTTTCACCTTCGAAACCAAGTCCGATCACAAGGTAATCATATGTGTGTGATCCAAGATTTGTCTTTACACTTTTCGTAGTTACATCGATGCCAGTTACTTCAGCTTCGATGAATTTAACTTTATTGCTATTAATTACACTTGAGATATCGTAGCGAACTTGTTCTGGAGTTAATGTTCCAGCTGCCGCTTCATGCAACCATGTAGATTCATAGTGATAATCATTTTTGTTGATTAGAACGATGTCTGCCTCGTCTGTGCCTAATGACTTCTGTAAATTGACAACGGTCATCAAGCCACCGTAACCTGCACCCAATACTAAGATTGTTGGTCTTTTCACGTAAATCGAACCACCTTTTAGTTTATTAAACGCCGAGTACGTGTAAAATCAATCTAACTTGGTTTTGCAGTGCCGGCATTTAGTTTGATATTAATTTAATCTTACTTTCATTACTTATAGTAGACCTTTTGAGCGAGTATTTCAACACAATTGATATTATGCAAATAATCAAATTTAATTAGTAGAATTCTCCATGGATAATTCTACCGGATTTCTCTCGATTTGTCTGGCTTATTTCACTTGCAACCGCTAAATCGCAGGCTTTCTTAGGTCTGGATAAATGAAGTACCGCAACTATAATCTGTAATTATATGAAGTTAATAATCGTAAAAACGTTATCCAAAATATTACTTTTCTTTTTGATTTTGCTTTTTCTCCAAATAATCCAAACGTATTTTTTCAAGTTGTTGTTTTTTATCAAATTGGGCTGGTTTATTTTTTTCATGATACTTCGCTACTGCCATCTTACCTTTGGAATCCAAATGATATTTCCCCATCGTATTCACCTACTTTTATATTATTTAAAGAGAATGTATTCAATACTTTTATATTAAAACTTTTACTACTCTACACTTGTACTATATTAGTGTATCGCTTTATTCGACATATAGCAGTAAAAACTTAATGAGTTCATGGATGAATGTATGCAAGAAATGATTTTCTATAATGCAGGCGACTTATTAAGCCGAGCCTTTATATTATTTTGATACGGTAGTCATTTAACTGCGGGACAACTTTGTCAGTTTCTAACTATATAAAAAAGCCTCTTTGACTTGTTCTGTTGTAGCAACAGACAAATCAAAGAGGTTTACTTTCTCACTTTTTTAGGATGATGCGAGTATTGCATTCCAACTGTTAATCGCATTCTGCAGGCGCACCAGCTTTTTTAGCTGTTCTGAATGAAGTACCGCAACCACAGTTCGCAATCGCATTTGGATTGTCAATCGTGAAGCCGCCACCCATTAACGATTCTTTATAATCCACTTTCGTACCTACGAGAATAGCTGCATCCTCTTCTTTCACCACTACAGGAATTCCGTGTGCAGTATAAGAAATATCATCCGCTTCTTTTTCTTGTGCAAAGCCTAGACCATATGTTAACCCGCTGCAACCTCCGCCATTAACGGAAACGCGCAAGAAAGAACCTTCTTCTTCATTATGTTCCATCATCTTTTTCACGTGAAATGCTGCTGCTTCTGTAATTTCTACTGTATTTGTCATATCTACCACTCACTTTCCACGTTTTCTTTTTATCATATCAATCTTTTTCATCACAATGCAAACAAATAGTCCCCCTACTAGGTCTATTTTAATGTATAATAAGACTCAGGACAGAAAGGAATGATATTAGTGGAAATCAGCCCATTTTACGAGAAGAAAATGCAGTGTTTACTTTGTAAAGAGCATTTTCCTACTACTAAAATCCGTTCACGCCAAGTAAGAGTAATCGACCATGACAGCGATTTTAGACCTATTTATATAGATAAGGCAATTAACCCTATTTTTTATAACGTTGCCGTTTGCCCACATTGCGGTTTTGCCTTCACTGATGATTTCGCTCTGTATTTTGCACCTGGCACAAAAGAAATGATCGCTAAAAATATAACAGCTAAATGGCATAGCCGGTCATTTGGAGGCGAACGTACAAAAAAGCAAGCAGTGGAAGCCTATAAATTAGCCTACCTAAGTGCCAACTTCAAAAAGGAAAAGCATTTAACTATGGCAGGCATGATGTTACGTATAGCTTGGATCTATCGGGAAGATGAAAATCTCCCTAAAGAAATGCGGTATCTAAAGATTTCCCGTGACCTATATATACAGGCATTCTCTGAAGGTGATTATATAGGAACACAAATGTCTGAGACCCGCGTACAATATCTAATTGCCGAACTATCTTGGCGTATCCATGATCGTGCAGAAGCCATTCGAAACTTTTCTCGTGTCATCGAAACACAAAAAAGATCGACTGAACCTAAAGTCATCCAGATGGCCAAAGATCGTTGGCAAGAAATTCGGGATGAAGAAGCCGTTCATAAAACAAGCTGAATAATGAAAGCCGTGCAAAGAAGATAAAACTTCATTTACACGGCTTTTCTCTTGGTGAAATTAAAAGACCTGTTCTACTTCTACTACTCCTGGTACTTCTTCAAGTAATGCGCGCTCAATACCAGCTTTTAATGTAATTGTTGAACTCGGGCATGTTCCGCAAGCTCCTAAAAGGCGCAGCTTCACAATTCCTTCGTCAATATCCACTAATTCGCAGTCCCCACCGTCTCGCAAGAGGAATGGACGTAATTTATTTAGCACTTCTGTTACGGGCTCATATAATTTAGTATCTGTTGTCATTGTAATCACACTCTCCTTTCCTTATACTTATTATAAACTGCCAAGCAGAAAAAATCCAATAATGAATCGGAGGATTGACTAATATGTCACAATCACCTGCAACAATTGAAGTTTATGGAGCGGAAATCATCTGCGCGAGTTGTGTAAATGCACCTTCTTCAAAAGATACGTATGAATGGCTTGAGGCGGCAATTTCAAGAAAGTACCCTGACCAGCCTTTTACTATTACGTATATCGATATTGATCAAGAATTAGCAGAATCTCGCCAGCAAGAAATTGCAGAAAAAATCCGGGATGATGAGTACTTTTATCCACTTGTACTGATTAATGACGAAATGATTGGCGAAGGTCATATCCAGCTGAAGCCTGTTTTTAATGCATTGGAATCACATGGTTACCACGCAGGATAAATTGATAATTTGCTTGATTAATTGAGAACACGAAATCTATATATTTGAAGAAGCGACACGTTCTTGGTGAACATGTCGCTTCTTTTGTATGTACTTACTAGCTCCGGAAAATAATGCATAAGAAGAAGCCACCTCTTTTGAAGTGACTTTTACATACCCCATATTAGCCATTATGCCATTTGTACATCCATAGCAAACCAGATTTCATTAGACGTGCGATTCTGCCGGTAACTGTACGATCTGCCAAGTATGCAAATCCTTGTTTCTTTCCTAATGAACCCATGAAGCCTTTTAGTTTTAGCTCCGGCATTTCAAGCATCAGTGGTTCACCCTTCCAAGTAGAGCGTAGTACTTGAACAATTTGCTCTCCTTGTACTTCAGCCAACTGAGCGCTTGGTGCGTGTGGAAGCGCAGCAATATCCCCTACAACGTAAATATTGGGATAGCTCGGAATTTGGTGATATTGATTGAGTACAATTCGGCCTGAACGGTCTTTTTGAACGATTAAATCATCCACAACTTTACCTGGTTTAATACCAGCCGTCCAAACGACTGCGTCTACATCAATCGTATCTTCATGGTTATATAGGACATGTTCGCCCACTTTCGTGATGTTTGAATTCGCAACGACTTCTACTTCGTTCTGATCAAACCATCCTTTGACGAAGTTACTCAATCGCTCAGGGAAGTCTCGTAAAATACGTGGGCTACGGTCGAATAATTTAATATTCAAGTCAGGACGACTCTCACGCAATTCACTAGCTAACTCGATCCCACTTAGTCCAGCGCCTACAATTCCTACCGTTGCGCCACCGCCTAAACCTAGCAATGTCTGATACGTCTTACGTGATTTACCGATTGTTTGGATACTCAGTGTGTGTTCAGCAGCACCAGGCACGTTGTGATAATTGTCTTCGCTACCTAGTCCTATAACCAATTCATCGTAAGGTAGTGCTCGTCCATCTGCTAATAATACTTCTTGTTCTTCGGGCTTGATCTCTTGAATTTCGCCTTCTACCACTTTCAATTGTTCATGAACTGGAATCGCTACGCGAACATCCGAGTCAGGAACCGTTCCTGCTGCCAGTGCATAAAATTCAGTTTTCAAACTATGAAACAGGGTTCTATCGACAAGTGTAATTTCGATATCAGTTGATAATTCTTTATTTAGCAAACGCAATAAAATTCTCATATTACCATAGCCGGCACCTAGTAAAAGTAATTTTCTCATTATGTTCTCCTTCTATGTCTATTTTTCTCGTGCATCTCATTTGCTATTATAGCAGTTTGTGATGACTTTCACAATATGCCAAGTTCATTGACGCATTTGCAAAAAAAGAGTACCATTTCTAGTAGGCGAGGTGAGAAAGATGAATCCCATCGTGGAGTTTTGTATCAGTAATTTGGCCAATGGTTCCTACCCTGTATTTGAGGCGTTGGAGCGTGATCCGAACGTTGACGTGTTGGAATATGGTTGTTTGAGCTATTGTACGAAGTGTAGTGATACGTTGTATGCGCTAGTTAATGGTGAACTTGTCGAAGCGGATACTGCGGATGAATTGACGAAGCGTATTTATCAGTTCATTGAGGAGAATCCACTTTTTTAATACAAATAGAATGCTTGAGACGTTTGGGAAGTGTAGTGCTTCTTGGGCGTCTTTTTTCAATCCCTGATAGATGATGGAATTAAGGAGTAAATTGGTGAGTACGATAAGGTCAAAAGCAAGAGCTTAGGAATAGTGAGTGAGTTTGAGAGTGGTTCGGGATGGAAGCTCCAGCGTCCAGCTTTCGCTCATAGAATCCGTTTGAGCGCTCATAGAACACTTTTTGTGCTCTATAGCACACACTATCCGCTCTATCAGACGCCACGAGTGCTCATAGATTCATCTAAGTGATCATAGAACCTGGATAACCGCTCATAGCCTCGCAAGCTCAACATTAATCACAACCATAACTTCAATGCACAACAAAAAGTATCAACCACTCGCATTGCAAGGGATTGGAGCGAAAGCCGTAGCGAAGGACGGCTTTTGCGAGTAAAAGCGAAGCGTTAGGAGCACATATTTGCACTAAATCCCCACCCCCAACACCTTACCAGCTACTCATTTGCGCATTAAAAAAGTTACCCAGGGAGTCTATGTACCAAGACTCCCGGATAACTTTTTAGTTAATTGGCCAATCTGCAAGTGAGTTCAGTAGATACGTGGGTTGCTGTGCTTTTTCTAGCACTTCTTCCATTGGTGTGACCCCTGTCGCAACGTACGCCGTGTCGATACCGTAGCGGATGCCCGCCATGATGTCTGTATCGTAGTTGTCGCCTATGAGGATCATATCTTCTTTCTTGTACATCCCCTGCTGCTGGATGAACTCCAGCATATGCGGCTCGGGCTTTCCTACGATGAGTGGCTTTGTTTCAGTTGCTGCTTCCATCATTTTTAAGAACGAACCGTTACCTGGTACGAGTCCCTTTTCGGTCGGGAATTTGACATCTTGATTGGTGCCTAAGAAATGTGCACCGCTACGTATCGCCAGACAGGCATCCGCGAGTTTGCCGTATGTAATCTGGCGGTCAAGTCCCATTAAGACGACATCGGGATTCGTCGTGGTAATGTTGATGTGCTCGATTTCTAGCGCTTCTCGCAATCCTGCTTCACCAATCATCATCACGTTAGCGCCTGCGTAATGTAGGGCACAGTAACGCGCCAGTGCAGTCGCTGAATTCATGATGTAATCGACTTCTGTCTGTACCCCAAAACTCGCTAGTTTCTCCTGTTGAGCAGTGCGTGTAAGAGCCGCGTTGTTCGTAATAAAGTATGTGTCCTTGCCTTGCGCTTGGCACGTTGCAACGAAATCTACAGCTTCCTGTATCGGTTCAGTCCCTCTATACATCGTGCCATCCAAATCGAAGCAATAGGCTTTATATTGTTTCATCATTCAGTTGGTAGAAACGCCGAGACTGGGCCTAGTTCATTCGTTAAGTAGTCACGGACTTGTCCTGGGAATTGTTTTAGTTCTTTGGATGTATCGCGAATCGATGTCTCTACTTTACTTGAGTCGACCTCTACGAATTGACGCACAATCATTGGACGTAAAGAGATGAAAGCTTTCAGAGGCACAGCTTGCTCAGATTGAATGACTTTTTCATCTTCAAGAATATCAATGATATCGTCGTAACTACCTGGATCACGCATGATGAATCCGTCGATCATAGAATTACCTACATCAATAATTCCTTCAATTAAGCCATGTGCAATCCGCTCTAAAGCTAGTTTATTTACTTCGCTTTGCTGCCAGTCCGTTTCCTTTTCAAACGTATTGATCAACTGCTCCATATACACTAATGTTTTATTGATTTCATTTTGATCTACAAAATACATACTGTTCTTCCTCCTCGTATACTTCATGTTCCTATCTTACCATATTTTCAGCCAGACGAATAAAAGCTCCGAGCAAATTTGCTCGAAGCCTTCATTTTTATTGTTGTTCTTTAGGAGCAGATTCGGCTTCAGGTTTTACTTCTTCCACTACTTCTGCTTCTATCGGTTCAGGCTTTACTTTTCCAATCTTCTTCAAGATGAAATAAGCGCAGCCAAAGTTGCAGTATTCATAGATATAATCTTGGACAGTACTAATTTTTGTTTCGTAAGTGGATTTGGAATTACGATCTTCAAAAAAGCCTTTTAATCGTAATTGTCCATATCCCCAGTCGCCCAAAATAAAGTCATACTTTAACAGTACTTCGCTAAAACGTTCATTCAATGCCTCTTCATCGAAACCTTCGCGAAACTCTTCTACGATTTCATACTGCATGTTCTCTAAAATAACCATACTCTGCTTCACTTCCATTTAACTGCTCGCTTGTCCTTCAAGTTTCAGCAGCTCGTCACCTTGGCGCTGTTTCTCTTTAGCCGAAGCATTTACTTGCTCGTCTGCGTGGTAGCTTGAGCGTACAAGCGGCCCCGCCTCACAATGAGAGAATCCTTTAGTCATTGCGATTTTACGCAATTCACCAAACTCATCAGGCGAATAATACTTTACCACTTTTGCGTGTTTTTTTGTTGGTTGTAAGTACTGACCAATTGTCATGATATCTACGTCATGCGCACGAAGATCATCCATTGTCTCAATGATCTCTTCCACAGTCTCTCCAAGTCCAACCATTAATGAAGACTTCGTCGGAATCTCAGGATACATTTCTTTCGCACGTTGAAGTAGTTCAAGTGAACGATCATACGTTGCACGCGCGCGAATTCTTGGAGTCAAGCGACGCACAGTTTCAATATTATGGTTTAATATATCTGGTTTTGCATCCATCAAACGTTGCAAGTTTTCTTTATCTCCACCCATATCTGAAGGCAATACTTCAATAGATGTAAATGGATTTTTTCTACGAATTGCACGGATCGTTTCCGCAAAAATAGCAGAGCCGCCATCTTTGAGATCATCACGCGCAACAGCCGTGACTACAGCGTGTTTCAAGTTCATCAATTCAACTGATTCCGCTACACGTTCTGGTTCAGCAGTGTCCAGTTCATTTGGTAGACCTGTTTTAACTGCACAAAAACGGCATGCGCGTGTACATACAGCACCGAGGATCATGAAAGTAGCTGTACGTCGCTCTCCCCAGCACTCGTGAATGTTTGGACAACGTGCTTCTTCACACACAGTATTCAAGTTTTTCTCGCGCATTAACTTCTTTAAACCTGTATAGTTCTCATTGGTGTTTAGCTTAATCTTCAGCCAATCCGGCTTTCTAACATGCTCAGATTTTCTTCCTGTCTCAGGTTTGCATGACAACGCTACCGACTCCATTCTGTTGATAGATTCTACTCATGTCAATGTAACATAAATTCAGATAAGCTTCAATTATATATGACACAGATTATACATGACAATAAAAGTGAAATTAGTGACGCTTCACTATTAAAAAAACACCTGCAACCAACTAGCTGGCTGCAGGTGTAGATCGTTTACTGTTCAACTTTGAACTTCTTTTTGAACTTGCTGAGGATTGTAGCATAAAAGATGCTAATAAATAGACCGCCCCAGATGATCGTCACTCCGACTAGCATCATAAGGATTGCAGAACCGCTCATTCCTGTATCCATTTATAGCCCCCCTTTGTCTTCATCGTAATCTGATGTAATTCTTGTGTTGTTTCTCCATTTTAATGATGTGAATACAATCGACATCACAAATGCGCCTATCGCTACTGGCCATCCGATCGTCCATAAGAACGACGTTGGATACCCTTCATAGTTTTCAGCAATATTGTCTTTGATTAGGAAGAATAACATAGTACCTAATACGATAGGAGTGATGAATGAAAGTGAAACCTTCCACCACCATCCAAGTCGAATATCTGATACTGCATTGGCATGTTGTTCGAACACTCCGAGTTTGCGGAATACCCAAGCTAGTAAGAAAACTTCAACTAAACCGATGACTGCAATACCGAATTGGTTAATGAAGTAATCTGCTACATCTAGGAAGTACAAACCGCCATTTGTAGCGTATAGCAAAGAAATCACTGCTGAGAGACCAACACCAATAGTTACTGAACGACGTCTTGAAATATTGAATTTATCTGACATACCCGCGATATATGTTTCAGTAATGGAGATTAGTGAAGTAATACCCGCAAGTGTCAATGACAGGAAGAAGAATGCGCCGAACAGGCCATTTAATCCTGGCATTTGATTGATAATTTCAGGGAACACGACAAAGGCTAAACCTACACCCGCTGTCGCAACGTCTGCTACATCTACCCCTTGATTCGTTGCCATGAATCCTAGTACTGCGAATACCCCGATACCTGCTAATAACTCAACAGAAGAGTTCGCAAAACCTGTGATGAATGCGTTATTCGTAATATCCGATTTCTTCGGCAAATAACTAGAATACGTAATCATGATCGCAAAGGCAATCGATAAACTGAAGAAGATATGTCCATATGCGGCAACCCATACACGCGGATTCAATAATTTTTCGATATCCGGTTTAAAGAATGCATCAAGTCCTACCATAGCTCCGTCAAGTGTGATGGCACGGATGACGACGAATAAGAATAGAAGGAATAGAACAGGAATAAATATTCGGTTCGCCAACTCGATCCCTTTCTTGACTCCACCGATCAAGATGATGTAACAAATAATCCAAACGAATAGTAGTGGCAATGCTACGCCTCCTACAATCCCTCCGACATCTCCTGGGTTATCCGCTAATTTCAGAACATCACCGAAGAAGAATGCTTCGGGTTCTTTTCCCCAAGATAAGTTAAATGAATAGATCGTGTATTTCATTGCCCATGCAATGATCACAGCATAGTAAGTGGAGATGACGAACGATACGAAAATCCCCCACCATCCTAGAAACTCTGCCTTCTTACCATTTAAACGGAAGAATGAAAGAGGTGCGGATCCACGATATTTATGACCAATTGTAAATTCCATGATCAGAATCGGGATACCCGCTGTTAAAAGTGCAAATAAGTACGGGATAAAGAATGCGCCACCGCCATTTTCATAGGCGACATAAGGAAAGCGCCAGATATTTCCGAGTCCGACAGCAGACCCGATTGCAGCCAATATAAAACCGGCCCTTGTTCCCCATTGTGAGCGTGTTTCCATTAAACACTCTCCTCTCTTTTTGTTATTTCACAAAACTCGTTACCATTCGATATATTCTGAAAACTCCAGTTCCGTATATTTAGTATAAACAGCAGAATAGTAGATGTCAAAACAAATTTGGACTAAGAATGAAGTATTCTTCACCCTTAGTCCAAACCGTAAAATTATGCTATTCGCGCAGCGCGTTGTTTTCCTTTTGCGTTCCAGTATGTGAATAAAACTATCAAGATAATAATAACTGCTACGAGTCCAATCCAAACTGAACCAGTAATTCCTAGAACAATATAACCAATCGCTGAAACACTCGCAGCAACGAGTGCGTAAGGCAATTGTGTAGAGACGTGATCCATGTGATTACACCCTGCACCAGTGGAAGATAAGATGGTTGTATCGGAAATCGGTGAACAATGATCTCCGAATACCGCACCAGCAAGAACTGCTGCTAATGCTGGTAATAATAGTTCAGGTGCTGCATTGACCATGATCGTCCCTGCGATCGGCATCAAGATACCAAACGACCCCCATGACGTACCTGTTGAAAATGCCATTAATCCCGCTAATACGAAAATCAGTACTGGAAGGAATGCGACCGGAATATTCAATTGCTCTACCATTGCAGAAAGGAATAGTCCTGTATCAAGCGATGCAATAAGTTCCGTCAATCCCCAAGCAAAGATTAAGATTAAAATCGCAGGCATCATCGCTTTTACGCCACTTACAAATGCGCGTCCCATCCATGAAACGCTTGCTGTTTCGTTCTCTTTCATTTGTAGTGTATATAACAACATAGCTAGTAATGTAGCTGTAGTACCACCAATTACCAAGGAGAACGGTACATCCGTGTTTTCGAAGATAGCCCAAATATCAAAGATACCTGCTTCTTTATAACCCGTATAAATCATCATGCCAAGCGTTACCACAATCAATGTCACGATTGGCGCAACTAAATCACGTACTTTACCGTGTGTATGCTCTGGAAATTCTTCCTTTAGCTGACCAGGTATTTCTTTATTTTGGTCAAACAGTTCGCCTTCATTCATGGCACGATCTTCATGCTTCTTCATTTCAAAGAAGTCATTATTCGTCCAAGCGAAGAAGAAGACCATGGACAATGTCGCGATGACATAAAAATTCATCGGCGCCATCATGACGAATGCAGTCAACGGTGAATAGCTGACCGCTGCTGTCGTACCTAAAATAAGTGCTAGTTGTCCAATCAAAAACGCGCCCCAACTGGATATAGGTGACACGACACAGATAGGTGCTGACGTAGAATCAATGAAATATGCTAGTTTTGCACGAGAGATCTTATGCTGATCCGTAATAGGTCTTGCAATCTGGCCAACTGCCAATGCATTGAAGTAATCGTCTACAAATATGGCAATACCGAGCGCCATTGTCAGTAGCTTTGCGCCACGTTTTGTACGAATACGCGTGACAGCCCAGCGCGCAAACGCTGCACTTCCTCCGGATAGACTAACAAATGCCGTAATGACACCTAGTAATAATAGAAATAACATAATAAATATATTATACGTATTGAGTCCGCCATCCCAAAATGAAACTGTCATGGCTCTCCATACACCTTTTAGTGTCTCGAACGGAGCAAAGTTCGCTAAAAGTAAAGCTGCTGTAACAATTCCCGCTCCTAATGATAATAATACTCTCCTCGTCGCTAACACCATCACGATGGCGATAATAGGAGGCAAAATAGAGACCCACGTTCCGATCATTGTAATTCCTCCTCTTTCTAGTTGCTAGATAATATCGAAATGCAGAAGATCTTTCGAAGAGTGGAATGCTGACAATATTTTGTATTTCTGAATTTTCCCCACAAAAATAGCCCACTCCACAAGTACTAACGCACGTGTAGGAGTCGGCTGACCAGTTGAACAAGCAATATGTTAATAAATCATAGTTCAATTGGCTATTGTAGCTCTCCATACATTTGTCGCTGTATGACAGTGTCATTCCTCTTTGAAATGACCCCAACTTGAGAAGCAGACTCTTCTCAAACTTCGGCATTGCTTCCTTTCACTCGCGGTCATAGACGTCACTCTCTCGCTAGGTACTTATAAACAATGCAGCCTCTACGTAAGTCTCGATATTCTTCTGTACTTAGTGTAGCAATAATCGACATCGTTCACAACACCCTTTTACTCGGTCTTCTCAAGGGGAACCTCGATTTGTGCTGGCATTTGCTCTCCTTTCGAATAAATTTGCGGTACCTTCCCTCTAATCAAGCCAATAGCGATAGGGATTTTCTGCTCTACGACACTCTTGCTTGTCGCTAATGGAACGATGATCTGTACATTCACTTTCAACAACAAATTTACTTCTACATAGGCATTGTTAATACCGAATTCTCGTATATCAGTTTCAACATTTGCATGTACATCCCCTACAACATGGAAACGGATAGGAATTTTTGGACCCAAGTTACCAATTAAGGGAATATTGGTTGCTTGCCCAAGTGGAACAAAAAACACGATGCCCTGTTCCTTTTGCATACGATCGGGATTGTATTCAAGATCGCCAAGTGGCGGTAGCATATCCAGATCTCCGCCCTCTGCTCGCTCTAGATGATCTTCTACGAGCTGATGTATTTCGGACATAACTTGGCTAATGATTTCTGCATTGAACTTCGTCGTCACCGTGTCGGTTGTATCGTCGGGGACGTTTTCAATAATTTCATTGACATCATAGACACTGGTAGATCGATTATTGATTGCCTGGCTGATGACGTGACTGGCTATTTTCTGGGTTTGCACTTCGGCGTACTGTGTATAGATCGGCGTTAGTTGTTTGTTGACGGTATAGAAAAATATCGCCACCCCTACTAAAACGGTTGGGATGACAAATCGTAGTATGGTTTTGCCATAATTGTGTCTCTTTGGCCGTTTTTGATTCGTATAAAACCGCATAAAAACGCCTCCTACATCACATTATGCGAAGTAGGAGGCATACATAACTAGCGTTCATTGAAATATTTTCTGCCGTACCAACCGAGTACATCACGAAGCATTTCCGGCATGACATATTCTTTCTTTGCTTCTTTTAATAAAGGATAGAAAAAGCCGAACGTGAACATATCAAGCGTCGCCAGTGTGTAGTTTTCCCCAGGCTTCACTAATCGATTTCCGGCGAATAATTGCCCTTCATGATTGACATATAAATGCTCATGAATCATGCTGCCCATTAATGTACCACGGAAACCAAGCCCCTTGATTGGAAGCTCTGTCCACTTTGGATCAAGCGATTGCTCGTAGATTGTCAGCAGTTCTGCCCCATCTAAATGAACAAGACATGGATTGATGGGATGCGGTAATAAGGAATGTAAGTCACCTTTTGTAATCCATCCTTCCTCTAGACTACCAAGGAAAATCCCTGCATTAAATAATGCACAGTCAGCATCCAAATAGTCGAGTAACGCCCGACCAAACAGTGAAGATAATGGACTATCTCCTGTTAAACGCTGTGATAACGGTGAAGGATTATAAAATACCGGGACTTGTAAAGTTTCTTCCCCTTCAGCAAATAAATCATTCACCTGTTTTATGTCTTCTTCGGACATTTCCATCATTTGCGTTGGGAACACTTCTGCTTTCATATGAATCACTTGATTCGTCATGCGGTCCACATCTACTTGCACATGTCCGACATAATGACCGAACTTTTCAGCAGCCGCGATCAATGTGTCATCAAACCATTCACCGTTTTGCAATAAATGATGTGTATGGCCGCCCAAAATAACATCAATTTCTGGGCATTGTTCAGCTAGCAGACGATCTTCATGAATACCTAAATGGGAGAGGCAAACAATCACATCACATTGAGGGCGCAAGTTACGCGCTACTTCTTGTAATGCTATATGCGGTTCAGTAACACTCCAGCCTAGTTGTTCATAAAACGCGTAATACGGAGCTGTAGCCCCTATAACACCGACACGCACGCCTTCTGCAGTCTCAAACACTTTAGACGTTTTTGCCCAGTGAGGCAGCTCTCCATCTTGATATTTTAAGTTGCAGAGCACTACATCGAAATTCGCATCTTCATATAATGTATTCAACGCTTCCTTGGACATGGTGATTCCTTCATTGTTGCCGATCGTTACAGCGTGGTATCCTGATTTATTTAATAATTCCACATTTCCTTTACCTTCTGTTCCTTCTGTGAATGGGTGAGATCTGTCAATATGGTCTCCGATATCAAATAAAAAACATGCTTCGCCATTGTCTGCCGCTTGCTGCTTACGCTGCGAGAGGAAATAGCGAATTTGCGGCCAGTTTTCAAAATGACTATGTACATCATTCGTATGATAAATGTGAATTGTCGCTACGGTTTCCTTCATAAGTGTCAACCCCAAATCCCTTCATAAATGGAACGCAGTCCAAAGATGAGTAAAATGATGCGTATGACTAAAACCAAAGTTTCTGATTTCATTCTGCTATTTAAGTACGCTCCGAGCATCCCGCCAAAATAAGCTCCTGGCACAACAGGAATCGTATAGAGCCATGGTACGTGACCTAGTGAAATATGTGAAATCGAGTTGACGATGGCTGATAAAAATACCATGAGCATCGATGTCGCGACAGCCACGTGTGGTGGGAACAAGAATAGTAAAATCATGGCTGGCACTATCATCGTACCTCCACCAATTCCGAATAATCCCGAAGTAAATCCAATGAATAATGCTAGTAGAATCGCAAACCATATTGGATAGCCATAGATATGTGTTTTGCCCTGCGGATCAGTAAACTTCATTTTCTTGCCATTGTCAACAAACCATCGAATCGGTTTTAAATATTTTCTTGTTAATAACAGTGTAGATAAAACAATGAGCAATATACCAAAATATAAATTAAATGATTGCAAACTCAAGTTTTTATTAATCAACGCACCGATTATGATGCCCGGAATACTCGCTACAAAAAATAGAAATGCGCTTTTATAATCAATAGTTTTGACTTTCATATATGAAACTGTCGAACCAAGTCCGTTCGCGATCATCATAATGACCGACAAACCGACTACACTCTGCGGCGTAATATCGGGAATCATGCCGAGGTTCAGACCGACAAACAATGTCACTGGAACTAAAATGGTTCCGCCTCCAAGGCCTGCGATGGAACCAATTACACCCGATGCCAATCCAATTAAAGCGAGTACTACAAATTCCATTACTGATCCTCCTCAAACAAATCCATTTGCTTCGTAAGCGGCTGACCATATTCTATGTTGACTAAACTTGCAAACTGTTTAGCGTTCTTGGCTGCATGCTGACCAGAGTTATTATTAAAAATGACAAAAACTTCTTCTGCTTGCTTCTCGAGATGTTTGACGATTTCACTCATACTCTCTAATTCTTTATTGTTATAATCATAAAGATAGCGCACTTTACGCCATGCTTTACTATCCCCCATCGTATTGACCCAACCTTTATCATTCCGTCCGTGGAGACGTAACAGCACTTTTTTATCCGTCGCAATCGGTACAAGTGGCACACTTCCATCTCCCACTTGCGGCTCATCGCAGACGACATGAATGACGTTTAGACCGTTCAAGAAATCCAGTGTCTTCTCTTGATATGCAGGTGAGTACCAAGTTTGATTGCGAAATTCGACGGCAATGGGCAACGGTTGTAATTGTTCGTGAACATAACGAATGCGTTCGACGTTTTCCTTCTTGCAATCGAACCAAGGTGGAAACTGTACAAGCACCATCGCAAGCTTACCCGCTTCGACAAATGACGTCATCGACAATTTAAATTGTGTGAACATCTCTTCTTCAGAATCATACGGTAGTTTTCCACGCTGATGACCTGTGATGCCTTGATACGCTTTCACAACAAATTGGAAATTAGCAGGCGTTTCCTCATTCCACTTATCCATTACTTTCTTTGATTGTATCGCATAAAACGTCGAATCTAGCTCAACAATCGGAAAATGTTTACTATAATCTACAAGTTTTTTATTCGCAACTGTATTTTCATTATATAGGCTTGGATGGTCTCCCCATCCAGTCAGGCCAACATGTATCATGGAAAGTCCCCCTCCTTTTACCTTTAACTTAGTGTATCATATCTTATGTATTTTCGGAAAAATCGCACGTGCAGACTAGGCTTTACTCTATTGTATTTCACTTGATGTAATTGGTTTCATTTCCAATTAAAAAAGCGTCTCGAGATAAGATTCTCGAAACGCTTCTTCTATCATTAGCCTTGCCACGCGCTCATTCCACCACGTACATTCGTTACATTCACGAACCCTGCTTTTTTCAGCTGTGTTGCCGCATTTGAACTGCGCATGCCGCTTTGACAGATGACTATGACTTCTTGATCTTTCTTCAATGTCCCCATTTTATTCGAAAGTAGATTCAATGGGATATTCTTAAATTCCTTTATATGACGTCCTGTATATTCTGCCGGTGAACGTACATCGATTAACTGGACGTTTCGCTCATTCAGTCTATCTTTTAATTGTTCAGTCGAAATTGTTTGCACACCTTTTGCAGGTTTCATTCGCCAAACTACTAAGCCGACGATGAGTGCTATAATAATCCATCCCATACTTGGCGCCTCCTATTAGTGAGTCCATTCTATGATGACGAGGATCACACCCATCACCGCAAATGCTATGTTGCCAATACAAAAGCGTGGAAATAACTTCTTTTCCATCTCTTCAGCCGTTTGAATTGTGCAGCCTCGGTTAAATACAATCTGTTTGAATTTATTCATGCGTCGAGTGCAGCTTGAATACTTGCTGGATCAAAGCCAATTATCCATTTACCATTCAGCTGTGTTTGTGGAACGCCCATCTGACCCGTTATTTCCATTAGACGCTCACCTTCTTCAGGATTTGTAGAGACATTGATCGTCTCGTAAGGTACATGGATTTCATCTAGATAATTCGTCATCATCGTACAATAAGGGCAAGTAGATGACACATATACAGTTGCTTTTTCAGACATGTAAAAAACTCCTCTCCATTTGTTTATATATGTATTATATACCCCGTAAGGTATATAATCAATGAATTGATTTAGCAATAGGATGGTGTTTGTCTTTCATATAATACATGCTATTATATAGAGAGGATCAATTACATACGAAAGGATGGAGGAAAATGAGTGACGTTCTATTGCACCAAATTTTGAGCGAAATGAAAAGCATTAAAACTGACGTCTCTGAGATTAAGTTAGATGTTAGTGCACTCAAGTCAGATGTTAGTACGCTTAAGTCAGACGTTAGTACGCTCAAGTCAGATGTTAGTACACTCAAATCAGACGTTAGTACGCTTAAGTCAGATGTTAGTACACTCAAATCAGACGTTAGTACGCTTAAGTCGGATGTTAGTACACTCAAGTCGGATGTTAGTACGCTTAAGTCAGATGTTGGCACACTCACGTCGGACGTTGAAATACTCAAGACTAATGTCGATGTCCTTAATACAGAAATGGTAGAAGTGAAAAAGGAACAGCAACTGACAAATAAACGGTTATCTTCTATGGAAAGTAAACAGGATATTATCTACCAGCAAACTGGATCCTTAATGGAAACACAAACCAAAACCCTCTCTTTACTCGAACAACTCCAATCAGATGTTGAATTCACCTATCAAAAAACCGCGATGAATGATTTAAAAATCAACCGTATTGAAACACATTCCATTCACAAACACTAAGTAGACAAATAAAAAACAAGCGTGTCTGGATGGACATACTTGTTTTTTATCGTAAATCGATTCATTTTTCCCACTGTATTATCTGCTCGCTGTGTTCACTCGATCTCCTACCAACCGATCTTTTGCCTCATTGTATTGCTGAGCCAATTGAGCGACGTAATCTTTTGTAGGTTGTACTTTATCGATAATACCAATTCCTTGTCCACAACCCCAAATATCTTTCCAAGCTTTTTGACCCGCATCCCCACCGAAGTTCATTTTACTTGGATCACTTTCTGGCAAGTTTTCAGGATCTAAGCCCGATGCACGAATAGATGTAGCTAAATAATTCCCGTGGATACCTGTGAAGTAATTGCTATACACGATATCATCCGAAGTTGCGTCTACAATTGCTTGTTTATATTCGTCAACTGCTCTTGCTTCTTCAGTGGCGATGAATGGCGATCCGATGTATGCAAAGTCTGCACCCATTGCTTCAGCAGCTAATACGCTTCCGCCAGTTGCGATGGAACCCCCTAGCACTAGTGGTCCATCAAACCATTCACGGATTTCTTGAACGAGTGCGAACGGGCTTTTCGGACCAGCATGACCACCCGCTCCTGCCGCTACCGCAATTAAACCATCTGCCCCTTTTTCAATAGCTTTTTTCGCGAACATATTATTGATGACATCATGCAAAACGATACCACCGTAACTATGCGCTGCCTCATAGACATCTTCTCTCGCACCAAGAGATGTAATAATGATCGGAACTTTATACTTTACACACAGCTCCATATCTTCTTGCAATCTTTCGTTGGATCGGTGAACGATTTGGTTGATCGCAAATGGTGCGGCTGGTTTAGTAGGATTTTTGGCATTATAGTCCGCTAATTCTTCTGTAATCTCAATCAACCACTCTTCAAATTGTGCAACTGGTCTTGCGTTTAGAGATGGCATAGAACCAATTATTCCTGCTTTACATTGCTCAATCACAGTCTTAGGATTACTAATAATAAACATCGGGGAGGCAATCACCGGAAGACTCATACTGTTTTTCAATTCTACTAAATTCATCATAAACACTCTCCTTTTATCGTAAGCGCTTTCAAAATGCATTCTGTGTATTTCTGTTACTAACGTAAAAACCGTACTCTTCAAAACTCCTACATCGTCAATACATGTATATACATGTATTTTACTTGATTTTTTTGAGTTGTCAATCAATTTATGAATGAAGATTCATTTTCATGTCGATAAACTTTTGATCTCTTCTATTACTTTCTGTAATGAGGCCAACTTCTCCAGTAAATCCATATACTCTGTTTTGCCAATAGAGCCTTCAATTTGTTCCTGTACTTGCATCCAAATAGGCGTAGCGTTATTTAATTTCTCATACCCTACATCTGTTAACGTAACGACTTTTATTCGCGAATCCTGTTTCGCTCTCTTGATCTGTACATATCCTGAATCGTTTAAAATATTTAAATTACGCGTGACGGTCGTTTGATCCAACAACATAATTTCACCTAATTTACTAATGGATATGTCTGGTGTTGCATAAATATTGCCTAGCATATAATATTGGGTGATTTTTAATCCAGTAGGTTTCAACAGTTGGTTGTACAGTTGTGTAAGTGAACCGGATACCGTACGGAGATTAGCACTGGCGCATACATCAATAATATATTTTGCTTGTTCTTGATCCAAATCCTTTTTCACGACACTCACCCCTTCTTTCAAATGTAGATAGCTAACTTTCTAATGAGCCTTGACATTTTATCCAACACTATATTAGGGTACATGTACGCATATTCTTTTTACAGTTGGGTTCATAGCAGTATGCGTTACACATATATGTATATACATGTAATAGAAGTATATCATGGAAATGGAGGGTAAGAAGAGGATGAAAGAACTTAATTTATTGGACGGTTTGGACTTAGAAGATACGCTGATTGGTGCATTGGGAATTACTTTTAAAGAACTAGATCCAGACAAAGTCGTCTGTGAAATGCCGGTAGGACCGAAAACCGTTCAACCGATGGGATTATTGCATGGAGGTGCGTCCGTGGCGCTCGCTGAGACAGCTGCTAGCATTGCCGCCGCTTTAAACTTGAATCCAGAGACACATTATCCAGTTGGGCTAGAAATCAATGCGAATCATATACGGGGTAAAAAAGATGGCATAGTTACTGCTACCGCCACCCCTTTCCATAGAGGCCGCACCTCAATGGTTTGGGACATTCAAATTACAGATGAAGCAGGTAAATTAATCAGTGTGTCCAGATGCACAATTGCCGTTGTTGAGAAAAAATAGGTCAAGCTACTATCTTCATATAAAAAAACCCTGTTCGCACCAGTAGATGCGAACAGGGTTTAATTGTATTATCCGATTGAACCTTCCATCTCGAACTTGATCAGACGGTTCATCTCTACCGCATATTCCATCGGTAGTTCTTTTGTAAATGGCTCAATGAAGCCCATTACGATCATTTCTGTTGCTTCCAATTCAGGAATACCACGGCTCATCAAATAGAAGAGCTGCTCCTCGGAAACTTTTGATACTTTTGCTTCGTGTTCCAATGAAATATTGTTATTCAAGATTTCATTGTATGGAATTGTATCTGAAGTAGATAGTTTATCCATGATCAACGTATCACACTCAATGTTGGCACGTGCTCCGTCCGCATTACGTCCAAAGTGGACAACTCCGCGATACGTTACTTTTCCGCCGTGTTGAGAGATAGATTTTGAAACAATAGTAGAAGACGTATTAGGTGCCAAGTGCATCATTTTCGCGCCGGCATCCTGGTGCTGTCCTTTACCTGCTAATGCGATGGATAAAGTCAAACCACGTGAGCCTTCACCTTTTAGGATGACTGCTGGGTACTTCATCGTCAATTTAGAACCAATGTTGCCATCGATCCATTCCATTGTCGCATTTTGCTCACATACCGCACGCTTCGTTACCAAGTTGTAGACGTTGTTCGCCCAGTTTTGGATTGTCGTGTAACGGCAATATGCATCTTTTTTGATGATGATTTCAACAACCGCACTGTGTAGAGAGTTTGTTGTGTAAACAGGTGCTGTACAACCTTCTACGTAGTGAACGCTTGCGCCTTCGTCTACGATGATCATCGTACGCTCGAACTGTCCCATGTTTTCCGAGTTAATACGGAAATACGCTTGTAGCGGTGTTTCTACTTTTACGCCAGGCGGTACATAGATAAATGATCCACCAGACCATACAGCAGAGTTCAACGCTGAGAATTTATTATCTGAGTTTGGAATAACTGTCCCCCAATACTGCTTGAATAACTCTTCGTTTTCACGAAGTGCAGAATCCGTGTCTTTAAAGACAATTCCAAGATCTGTTAGTTCTTCTTTCATATTGTGGTAAACTACCTCAGATTCATACTGTGCAGATACACCTGCCAAGTATTTTTGTTCCGCTTCAGGAATACCTAGTTTATCAAACGTACGCTTGATTTCTTCAGGTACTTCATCCCAAGAAGTTTCTGCACCTTCAGATGGTTTTACGTAGTACGTGATTTCATCAAATTTCAATGAATTCAAGTCTCCGCCCCATTGTGGCATTGGCTTACTGTAGAAGATCTCAAGAGACTTCAGACGGTAATCCAACATCCATTGTGGTTCACTTTTCATTCCAGAAATTTCTTCTACGATTTCGCGTGTCAGTCCACGTTCTGAACGGAACACCGAAACGTCCTTATCACTGAAACCATATTTGTAATCGCCGATTTCCGGCATCTGTTTTGCCATTACTATTCCTCCGTCCCATAATTGCTCGTACTATGGCCAAGGTCACTGCGACTCGCCAGAGACTCCCTTTTCCATCGCCTTCCAGCTCAATGTTGCACATTTTATGCGGGCAGGGAATTGCGCGACACCCGATAGTGCTTCTAAGTCGTCAAGATCAATCGACTCATCAATATCTTTGCCTAGCATCATATTTGAAAAAGTATGAGCTAATTGCAATGCGCGCTCTGTTGTTTCACCTTTAATCATCTGTGTCATCATGGAAGCAGATGCCATTGAAATGGAACATCCTTCGCCTTCAAACTTAACATCCTTGACGATGTCGTCTTCTACGTTCATTGTTAAACGGATGACGTCACCACAAGTTGGATTGTTCATGTCGATTGTAACATTACCATTCTCCAAGACGCCTTTGTTTTTCGGGTGTTTATAGTGCTCCATAATTACAGAACGATAAAGTTGATCTAATTTATTAGTAGACATCGTTAAAATACTCCTTTGTTGTGCGAAGTCCTTCCACGAGGCGATCTACGTCATCAGTGGTGTTGTAAAGATAGAAGCTAGCACGTGCTGTCGAAGAAACTTGTAACCATTTCATCAACGGTTGTGCACAATGGTGACCTGCACGAACAGCTATACCATTCATATCGAGTACAGTAGCAACATCGTGAGGATGGACGTCATCCAAATTGAATGTGACCAATCCTGCGCGCTTTTCTGGATCTCTTGGACCGTAAATGGTCAAACCGTCGATTTCAGACATTTTATCCATAGCATAACCAGCTAGTTCGTGTTCATGCTTTTCGATAGCATCCAAACCGATTTCTTCCAGGAAGTCGATGGCTGCACCGAGTCCGATAGCTCCTGCAATAATAGGTGTGCCGCCTTCAAATTTCCAAGGCAACTCTTTCCATGTGGATTCGTATAATCCGACAAAATCAATCATTTCGCCGCCGAATTCGATAGGTTCCATATTATTGAGCAAATCCTTCTTACCGTAGAGGACACCGATACCGGTAGGTCCACACATTTTGTGTCCGGAAAATGCAAGGAAGTCGCAATCTAGATTCTGTACATCTATTTTTAAATGTGGAGCTGCTTGTGCAGCATCCACACACATCACTGCGCCATGTTGATGGGCAATTTTTGTGATTTCTTCAATCGGATTCATCGTACCGAGGACGTTGGAAACATACATGATCGAAACAATTTTCGTTTTGTCTGTAATGGTTTCCCGTACTTTATCAAGTGATAATGTACCGTCTTCTTCTAAATCAATATATTTTAACACGGCGCCAGTTTCTTTTGCGAGCTGTTGCCACGGAATAATATTGGAATGGTGCTCCATATGTGTAATGACGATCTCGTCACCTTCCGAGACATTGGCACGGCCATAACTTTGCGCAACAGTGTTGATAGCTGTTGTTGTACCGCGCATGAAGATCACTTCTTGCGTGGATTTGGCATTAATGAATTTACGGACTTTCTCGCGAGCACCTTCATAGCCGTCTGTCGCGCGATTCCCAAGTGTATGCACCCCACGGTGAACATTCGAGTTATCAAAGCGATAGTAGCGATTCAGTGCCTCAATTACTTGAACAGGCTTTTGTGATGTAGCAGCACTATCCAAGTAGACAAGAGGATGTCCATTGACTTCTTGGTCTAATATAGGGAAATGATTGCGGATGTCTTTGCTGAGCATTAGCGCACTTTCCTTTCAATAACCTCCGTCAATTGTTTTCTAACTCCTGCGATTGGCAATTTGCTAACGACTGGAGCTAAGAAACCATGAATGATGAGGCGTTCTGCTTCTTCTTGTGTAATACCACGGCTCATTAGATAGAACATTTGTAGAGGATCTACACGTCCTACTGAAGCTGCGTGACCTGCTGTTACATCGTCTTCATCGATGAGTAAAATCGGGTTTGCGTCTCCGCGCCCTCTTTCACCCAACATCAGAATACGTGACTCTTGCACTGCGTTAGAACGAGTAGCGCCTTTTGCGATACGACCGATTCCATTAAAGATGGCAGTAGAGTTTTCTTTCATTACACCGTGCTTCAAAATGAAAGCGTCTGTATCAAGTCCCCAGTGTACGATTTCAGATGTGAAGTTTTGTTTCTGGTTACCGCGTCCGACGACTACGGATTTCATATCACTAGATGAACCGTCACCTACTAAATGCGTGATGTTTTCAGAAATCGTATTGCTGTCGTTCATCAGTCCAAGCGCCCACTCAATGCGTGCGTGAGGTCCAGTAACACCGCGACGGTTGACATAAGTTGTCATACCTTCTGCTAATACGTCGACTGCACCGTAGACAATTTTCGCATTCGCCATAGCAAATACTTCAGATACAATGTTCGCTTGAGTTGCCGCATGCTCGATAGTAGAAAGATAGCTTTCTACATATGTTACTTGGCTGTTTTCCTCTGCGACAATTACTACGTGGTTAAATAATGAAGCTTCTTCATTATCGTGAATGAAGAGTACTTGCAGTGGATCTTCGATAACTACGTTTTTAGGTACGTAGACAAATACTCCACCGTTGATCAATGCTGCGTGAAGAGCTGTTAATTTATGCTCATCCACTTTCACACCATTAGTCATCAAGTGTTTCTGCAACAACTCACTGTGTTCGCGTGATGCCGTGAAGATATCCGTCATAATAACGCCTTGTGACTTCAGATCTTCTGACAATGAAAGGTATGCAGGTGTGTTATTGTGCTGCACGTAAATGTTTTGTTGTTGTTCGTCATCAATCAATGCTTTCGCTTCTGTTGGCATTTCTTCCAAGCCCGCGAAGATTGAGCTTTCAACTGTATGTGAAGGGAATTCCGTGAAATTCCACTTTGTAATCTTAGTTTTATCTGGTCTTGGCATTTCGAGTACTTCAGCTTTAGCTAGAGCATTCGAACGAAAATCTGCCATCCAAGCAGCTTCCTCCACTTTTGCGGAATAAGAGCGGACGTCTTGTTCGGTCAATGCCAATGTTGTTTCAACCGTCATTTTGAGTCGTCCCCTTTCTTATGCTTCTTGTCCAACAGTTTCGTCTTCGATACCTAGCTCTTCTTTGATCCAGTCATATCCTTCAACTTCAAGTTTCTTGGCCAATTCAGAACCACCAGTTTTAACGATTTTACCTTGCATGATGATATGCACTTTGTCCGGCGTGATGTAGTCTAACAAACGCTGGTAGTGAGTGATGATCAAGCAACCAAAACCTTCACCGCGCATTTGGTTGATTCCGTTAGAAACAATTTTCAATGCGTCGATATCTAGACCTGAGTCAATTTCGTCAAGTACTGCAAACTTTGGTTTCAACATCATTAGCTGGAGAATTTCATTACGCTTTTTCTCTCCACCAGAGAAACCTTCGTTTAAATAACGAGTTGCCATATCTTCTTCCATTTCAAGAACTTCCATCTTGCTATCCATTTCACGAATAAATTTCATCAATGAAATTTCATCGCCTTCTTCACGACGTGCGTTCACTCCAGAACGGAGGAAGTCTGCGTTCGTTACGCCAGTGATTTCACTTGGATATTGCATTGCTAGGAATAGACCTGCTCTTGCGCGCTCATCTACTTCCATTGCTAATACGTCTTCTCCATCAATTGTAATTGATCCAGAAGTGACTTCATATTTCGGGTGACCCATGATTGCTGATGCAAGCGTAGATTTCCCCGTACCATTGGGACCCATGATTGCATGGATCTCATTTGTATTTATTGTTAAGGTAACACCCTTTAAGATTTCTTTGTCCTCAATTTGGACATGAAGATCTTTAATTTCCAAAATTGCCATTCCAATACCTCCAGTATGATCACGTTGAATGGTTTATCCATTCTCTATTTAGTATCATTCTAATCTTAACTCATATTCGAGTTGGTTGCAAATCTTTAAGAATCATTACAAATATTGAACAATATCATTGGCAGCTTGTGGCTGGCTGCGTTTTTCTTGTTATTTATTTTTCAATTGACTACTAGTGAATGAGAATCAACTGTAGATTGGTACATAAGAATTAGATGAGAAAATAAAGTTGATTGAAAAATGATGAAGTTAGAACTTTTTATGCAGGTTGAGTTTAAAAGCGATTGCTTGGGCATAGTTAGTTACTTAGTAAATGGTTCGGGATGGAAGCTCCAGTTGGGGGACGCTTTCCCATGGGCCCGCGGGAAGAGCCGTAACGAAGAACGGCTTTTGCGAGTAAAAGCGAAGCGTTAGGAGCACATCTTTGCACTTCGCCCCCAACTTCCGCTTCCATCCTACTTTGATAGTACAGGTACTTAGATTATTCATTGAACTAAGTATTTGAATTATTGTTATGTTTAAAATTAATTTAAGTTCAAGTTCAAAGTAGAGTACAATTCTAGCTTTAATGCACAATGAAAAAGTTTTACCTGCTTACATTGTGAAGATAAGCGTAGCATTGGAAGTAGGTTTTTGCACTCGAAATCCCTACTTCAACACTATGCCACCTTTCCCCTATTTCCTATACTTTTGCAAGTCAAAAAGGAGCTGTCACTCTTCGTCATTTGAAATAATGGCGAAGGGGCAGCTCCTTTATATCTCTATACTTTTTTAGTGAAGCGGTCGACGATCATTGCAAGTGCGCCGTCGCCTGTTACGTTTGTTGCTGTTCCGAAGCTATCTTGTGCTAGGTATAATGCGATCATTAATGCTACCATGCCGTCGGTGAATCCAAGCATAGTCGTCAGAAGTCCAGTTGCGGCAACGACTGCACCACCCGGTACTCCCGGAGCTGCGATCATTGTAACACCTAGCATAAAGATGAATTGCAAGTACGCACCAAAGCTAACGTCGAACCCGTTCATCAGCATAACCCCGATTGAACAAGAGACGATGGTAATTGTACTACCTGACAGGTGAATCGTTGCGAATAACGGAACCGCGAAGTTCGTTACGCGTTCTGAAGCACCTGTCTTTTTCGCCTGGCGTAGCGTAACCGGAATCGTTGCAGCAGAAGACTGAGTTCCGATGGCTGTTAAATACGCAGGTAGCATCGTTTTCATTAACATAAACGGATTACGTTTGTTCAATGTTCCCGCCACTGTGTATTGGAAAGTCAGCATGATCAAATGAAGTGCAATAATCATAATGAAAACGAATACGAAGACAGAAAGCACGTTTGCTACTTCCCCTGTATACGTCATATTCAGGAAAATCCCGAAAATATGGAATGGTAGTAATGGTATGATTACAACGGAAATAACCTTATCAATAATCAAATTAAACTCATCAAAAAATGATAACATCGTCTTACCTTTAATCGCTGCCATCCCAATTCCAAGTAAGAATGCCATCAGTAACGCTGTCATAATACCCATCATTGGATCCATTTCCATTTCAAAGAATGCGACTCCAGCTTCACGTGCGCCCTCTGCAATGTCCGTATTAGTCGTTGGTTGAATAAAGTTCGGTAAAATATTCGTTGCTGCTAAATAAGCAAGCAAACCAGCGATAATTGTAGAGCCATAAGCAAACGCAGCAGACATGCCTAGTAGTTTGCCTGAACCTGCCCCGAGCTTTGCAATACTTGGTGCGATAAACGCGATGATGATCAGTGGAACTACAAAGTTCAAGAATCCACCGAATAACATATTAAATGTGGCTGCTAAACGAACGAACCAATGCGCAAATCCTTCATGGATCGTCGGCAATAACAAGCCTAGTCCAATTGCCAGGGCAATGGCAATCAAAATTCGCCAAATAAGCCCTAATTTAAACTTCACAATACGTCCTCCTCAAATACACATATGTATTACTCAAACAAAATTAACTTTACCACATGTCGAAAGAATAAAGAAGATTTTGTTTGGGGTTCATGTAAATTTATTTAGAGGTCGTGGGTTGTCTATGAGCGGTTATGGGAGGTCTATGAGCGAATACGGATGCGAATAGAGCGAATAACATGCCCTATAGAGCATTCAAACGCTTGAATAGAGCGCTTAGCGGGCGTAATAGAGCGCTCACGCAAATGATTGAGCTTAACTAGCCTAATAAAAAACCGGTAGCTGCAATAGCTACCGGTTTGTCTTTGTTTATTGTACTGGAACGACTGATCCAGACCATTCGTCTAAAATGAAGTTTTGGATTTGTTCTGAAGTCAATACTTCGACCAAAGCTTTGATTGCATCACTGTCTTCGTCACCGCTATTAACAGCAATTACGTTAACATAAGGAGACTCTTTATCTTCTAGCGCAATAGAATCTTCCATTGGATTTAAACCAGCGTCGATTGCAAAGTTCGAGTTGATCAACAATGCATCGCCTTCATCATTCGCATACAACTGAGGCATTAATGCTGCTTCGTAGTTCGCATCAAACTTTAGATCTTTCGGATTTTCTACGATATCTCCTACTTCTGCTTTCACTTTTTCTACGTCGTCAGCCAACTTAATCAAGCCTTTTTCCTCAAGCATAGCCAGTACACGTCCGTGATCTGCAACCGAGTTACTGATCAAGATTGTAGCACCTTCAGGAAGTTCTTCAAGTGAATCATATTTCTTAGAGTACACACCGATTGGCTCGATGTGGATTGCACCAGCATTGACGAAATCATAACCGAAATCAGCAATCTGACTTTCTAAGTATGGAATGTGTTGGAAGTAGTTCGCATCCAATTCACCTTCATCCAAATCTTTATTGGGAAGTACATAATCTGTGTAACTTTCAATTACTAAATCATAGCCCTTTTCAGCTAGTAATGGCTTTGCTTCTTCCAAAATGACTGCGTGTGGCGTGTTAGACGCCCCTACTGTCAATGTTGTTTTCTCGCCTTTTTCAGCCTCGTCCACATCTGGTGCTGCCCCGTCCTTGCTATCGTCTTTCGTTCCGCATGCTGCCAGTGCAAGCACTAATACTGCTGCGAATAAACCGAATAAAAATTTCTTCATCTCCACATTTCTCCCTCTCCATTAATGGAATGTTTTATGGTCAACAGGTTACCCTGAAAATCCTATTACCGTTTGTCCAAACGTTTTACAATGAGATCACCAATAATTTGGATGATGAATACGACAACCAATACTAAAATCGTTGCCATGATCGTAACGTCTTCCCTGCTACGCTGGAACCCTTCTAAATACGCAAGTGTACCGAGCCCTCCAGCACCAATGACCCCTGCCATCGCCGTATAGCCGACAAGTGCAATAGATGTCACCGTAATTCCAGAAACCAATGCTGGCATCGATTCAGGCAACAAGACCTTGAAAATAATAGTGGATGTTTTGGCACCCATTGAGCGAGCTGCTTCGATAACCCCTTTATCGATTTCCTGCAACGCGATCAATACCATGCGTCCGTAAAATGGAGCCGCCCCGATGATTAACGCAGGCAATGCCGCATTCGGTCCACGCATGCTGTCAAACAATAACTTTGTAAATGGGATAAGTAAAATAATTAAAATGATGAATGGAATTGATCGGAATATATTCACGAACGCGCCAGTAATAACGTTAATCATTTTATTAGCCCATAATTGTCCTGGGCTAGTCAAAAACAATATAAGTCCAAGTGCGATACCAAAAACGAACGTAAAGAATGTCGAGTATGCGGACATATAGAGCGTCTCGCCTGTCGCAAGCCACATTTTGTCCCAGTCAACATTCGGGAACCATTGCTCAATCATGTAGCAGCACCTCCGTCTTTACTTCATTGGCATCTAAGAAGACGATTGCTTCATCAATGATCGCTGTATCGCCTACCAATTGAAGTACTAATGTGCCATATGCGCCGTCACGCGTAGTCGAAATATTCCCTTGTACGATGTTGACGTCAATTGGAAATTTACGGATTAACTCAGCAAGCACTGGCTGTTCCGTACGCTCTCCAATGAAGGCTAACTTCACTAGCTTCCCTTGAGGTACTTCTTCTTGTAAATGAGCCATCGCTGCATCCGTATCACCAGTATCTGTCACTTGTGAAATGAAACGCTTCGTAATATCAGCCTGTGGAGATTGGAAAACGTCCAACACGTTACCGATTTCCATCACTTTTCCGGCTTCCATGACCGCCACCCGATTACAGATCTTACGAATGACATGCATTTCATGCGTAATCAAAACAATTGTCAGTCCAAGACGTTCATTAATATCCGTTAATAAATCCAGAATAGCATTCGTTGTTTCTGGATCGAGTGCGGATGTCGCTTCATCACAAAGCAATACTTCCGGATCATTTGCAAGGGCACGTGCAATACCGACACGTTGCTTCTGACCGCCTGAAAGTTGTGATGGATACGCCTTTTCGCGTCCTGTCAATCCAACTAAATCAATTAGTTCTTTGACTTTTTGCTTGCGTGCCGATTTCTTCACGCCAGCGATTTCAAGAGGAAACATGATATTCTCTTCTACCGTTCTCGACCACAACAAATTAAAGTGTTGAAAGATCATGCTGATTTTCTGTCGCGCATTGCGCAAGCCTGCACCTTTTAACGTCGTCATTTCCTGTTCATTAATCTTAATACTACCGGACGTCGGAGTTTCAAGACCATTCAGTAGTCTGATCAATGTACTTTTACCTGCTCCGCTGTATCCGATGACGCCGAAAATTTCTCCTTCTTCGATGTCAAATGTCACATCATCTACTGCGACAATTTCTGAACGGTTCAATTGGAACCTTTTATGAACGTTTGCTAGTTGAATCATTTTCCGCACCACCTTTAATTTAAAAAGACCTTCCTGCAGTTGAGCAGAAAGGTCCAACGTATATACATATGTACGTTACCATTTCTCTCATCTATCAAAGCATTACACTTTGAGTGAATTGGCACCATTTCACATATGTGACGGTTGCCGGGCTTCATAGGGCACTTCCCTCCACCGCTCTTTATAAGAGTTACGTATTCAATTGATTATCTACTTATACCATACTTCGAATTCTATTGTCAACTGAGCTTCTCCAGTAGATAAGGTACAGATTGAAAAGCGTAAATTTTTTCTATCGGCTCGCCTTTTCGTTGAATGAGCAAACAAGGAACGCTCTCTACTTCATATTCGATTGCAATATCCTGGACGTAATTCAAATCCGCTTTTCCAATGGGCAATTCCGGTCGCATCGCTTCTATTACCGTTAACATTTTCGAAGCGACTGCACAGGTACCACACATAGGTGTAAATAAATAAAAAGCGGCTATTTGCTCCGCCGCCTTTGCATGTTTCCAGTCTTCGATTGACCAATTATTCATGTGTTCCACCTGCCAAAAATTTAGGATGTACTTTAAAATTGGCGGCAGCTAAAATGCTGGCCAATAGCTTGATAGGCGTCGTCTCCACTTCACGATAGAGACGATCCGTGTATAGGTGTCTAGCTCCCGGATACAGTTGTTTGAACAGCTTACGAATCGATTCACCCGACGCGTCCGCATCCAAAAATATGAAGATTTCATGTTGCTCGTACGGCTCAAGCAGTTCTTCGATGTGGTACGCACTGATGGTACCATTCGTACAAAGAATCTCTACAGGCTCTGCAAGGATCGGCACTAACCGCTTACGATCCGAACCGCCTTCTACAATGAGAACTTTCAGGTCCATGCCGCTTCCTCCTAGAGTGTAAAAAAAACGCTGAGACGTTCCAGCGCTTTCCTTTGTGATGATTATTCAGCTGTCATTTCTTCGTATTGTTCAGCTGTCATTAACGCATCCAATTCAGCTTTGTCATCGATTTCAACTACAACCATCCATGCACCTTCGTATGGAGATTCGTTAACCAATTCAGGGCTGTCTTCAAGGTTTTCGTTCACTTCTACAACTTTACCAGTTAGTGGAGCATACAATTCAGAAACAGTTTTCACTGATTCAACGCTTCCGAAAGGCTCGTCAGATTTCAATTGATCGCCAACTTGTGGGAGTTCAACGAATACGATATCCCCTAGTTCAGACTGTGCAAAATGTGTGATTCCGATACGGTATTTACCGTCTTCTTCTTTTACCCATTCGTGCTCTTCTGAATAACGTAAATCTTTTGGTGTGCTCATGTCGTTACCTCCAAAAATATAATAGTTTATCTATCTTTAGTTTGCCATAGTTCCCGCGTAAAGACAAGATTCTAGATCATTTCTTCCATGTTTCTGCGAATGTTGTTTCATTGAAACCAACGGTCACTTTTTGGTTGTCCGACACGAGTGGACGTTTGATGAGCATTCCGTCTGAAGCGAGCAGTGCGATCTTTTCGTCGTCTGTCATGGTAGGTAGTTTGTCTTTCAAATTGAGCTCGCGATATTTCATGCCGCTTGTGTTGAAGAACTTCTTCATTTCGAGCCCGGAGTTTGCGATCATGCTACGAAGGTCGTCTTCGCTCGGTGGTTGTTCGGCGATG
Source organism: Sporosarcina ureae (assembly GCF_002109325.1). Classification (GTDB taxonomy): domain Bacteria; phylum Bacillota; class Bacilli; order Bacillales_A; family Planococcaceae; genus Sporosarcina; species Sporosarcina ureae_C. The sequence continues at coordinate 890,402 of NZ_CP015348.1, forward strand.
TTGTGTTCTTCGAATGAAATCCCCTCGTTCTCGAGCCATTTCTTCGCTTTGCGGCATGTGGTACATTTCGGATAGCCGTAGTATGTGATAGTCATAGTCGTAATCCTCCTTTTTTTCAGTATAGCAAATAAAGGCGTGTGGATACTAGTTTGGCGTGATAACAATGAGAAGCTGGCAGAGTGCTGGGGTGGGGATTTGCGCTTCGGAGGGGACGCGTTCTGGAGGGCGGGCGGTGAACCACACCCCTTCGCTTCGCTCGCAGGGTGTTTCACCTGTCCCGCTGATCCTCCCAGAGTCGCCCCTCCTACACTCCAATCCCTTGCAATGTGAGTGGATGATACTTTTTGTTGCGCATTAAAGTTAGGTTTGTAATTGTTGTTGAACTTGGACTTGAGCCCTAGCACTTGAACTTAAATAAGTTAAAATAAAACAATTCGTTACATACAATCTACAGTGAGTGATCTAAGTACTCATACTATCAACGTAGGATGGAAGCGGAAGTTGGGGGCGACTCCCGATGGATCAGCGAAAGCCTTGAGACCCTGGACGGAGCGAAGCGTAGGAAGCGGCTCAAGCCGAGCCCATGGGAAAGCGTCCCCCAACTGGAGCTTCCATCCCGAACCACTCACAAATTCACTCACTACTCCCAAGCACTTGCTTTGGAACTTGAACTTGAACTTGAACTTAAACAATTCCAGAAACAACAAAAAACGCCCCACGTAGGAGGCGTTATGTCTGAGCTATAATTATACGATATACTTCTCTGCTTCGATCAGCTTCTCAGCCGCTTCACGCTTCTTCGCAATCAAGTTATACGGATTGTTACGAGTCAACTTACGCAACGCCGAAATCATCATGCGCTGGTTGTCGCCGTCTACTGCTGCAAGCAATGTCTCTTTTGCTGCCGCTTCGATACGTCCGAACGCTTCTTGACAGAAGATCTGTGTATAAAGAAGCTTCTGGTTCTCTTTCTCTTCGCCGTTCTTGTTGATCGCCTTCTCCGTACGAAGCAATGCAGACTCCATACCGAATAGATCATTCGCAATATCTGCGATGTTCACAAGAATCTCTTGCTCTTGATCCAACTTCGTGCCATAACGCTGTGCTGCAAGTCCTGCAACCAAGATGCCGATTTTCTTCGCGTTCTTCACAAGCGCCTTCTCTTGAGCCAATGCTTCGTCGCCCACTTCTTCCGGCATAAGCATTAACAACTCTTCTTGCAATGCTTGTGCTTGTTGAAGCAATGGCAATTCGCCTTTCATTGCTTTCTTCAAGAATGTGCCTGGAACGATCATTCGGTTGATTTCATTCGTTCCTTCGAAAATACGGTTAATACGTGAGTCGCGGTAGATACGCTCTACTTCGTACTCAGCCATGAAGCCGTAACCGCCGTGGATTTGAACCGCTTCGTCAGAGATGTAATCCAACACTTCTGAACCTACTACTTTATTGATAGAACATTCAATTGCGTATTCAGCAATGGAAGCCGCCACTTTTGCGCCGTCTTTTTGCTCTTCAGGGCTCATCGCCGCGTTACGCTCTTCGAAGTATCCAACTGTACGATAGATCAAGCTTTCTGTTGCGTACAACATAGAAGCCATCGTACCGAATTTTTCTTTCGTTAAGTTGAATGAAGAAATCGGTGTGTCGAACTGCTTACGCTGATTCGCATATTTGATAGCCAATTCAAGTGCACGCTTCGATCCGCCGATTGTACCTACTCCAAGCTTGTACCGACCGATGTTTAGAATGTTGAACGCGATCACGTGTCCGCGACCAATTTCACCTAATAAGTTTTCAACAGGTACTTCTGCGTCTTCTAGAATCAACGTACGTGTAGAAGATGATTTGATACCCATTTTCTTCTCTTCGGGTCCTACTGAAACGCCTGGATATTCTTTTTCTACGATAAACGCTGTGAACTTGTCGCCATCTACTTTTGCGTAGACTACGAATACATCAGCAAATGCAGAGTTTGTGATCCACTGTTTTTCACCGTTCAGTACATAGTGTGTACCTGCAGCGTTTAATTTAGCAGTGGTCTTCGCGCCTAATGCGTCTGATCCTGAGCTTGGCTCTGTCAATGCATAAGCGGAAATTTTCGCTCCACTTGCGGAGTTTGGCAAGTACTTCATTTTTTGTTCATGGTTACCGAATAGAACGATCGGTAATGTACCGATCCCTACGTGCGCTCCGTGAGTGATTGAGAAGCCGCCTGCCACTGATAATTTCTCCGCAATCAATGCAGATGAAATCTTATCTAGTGCAAGTCCCTCATACTCTTCTGGAATATCTGCTGCTAGAAGACCTAGATCTCCAGCTTTCTTCAGCAATGTTACAGAGTTTTCAAATTCATGGTTCTCTAGCTTTTCAATTAACGGTGTTACGTCGTTTTTTACGTACTCTTCCGTTGTTTTGGCAATCATCTTTTGCTCATCTGTGAAGTCCTCTGGTGTAAATACGCGACTTGCGTCCATATCCTCAGTTAAAAATGCGCCACCTTTTACGAATTCAGTCATAGTAGTTCCCTCCATAGCTTTAGTCATATAATTTCCCCCTATTGTTTGTCTGTATTATTTTTATAGAACTTCGAACACTCCAGCTGCTCCCATTCCGCCACCGATACACATCGTGACGACACCGTACTTTTTGCCTTGGCGTTTCAATTCATTAATTAATTTCAACGTCAAAATAGTTCCTGTTGCGCCTAGTGGATGACCTGATGAAATCGCGCCACCATTGACGTTCACTTTATCTGTATCAAGTCCTAGTTCGCGAATAACTGCGAGCGACTGAGAGGCAAATGCTTCATTGAGCTCAAAAAGATCGATATCTTCAATAGATAAACCTGCAAGCTTCAATGCTTTAGGCACAGCTACAATCGGTCCGATCCCCATCACTTCTGGTGGAACGCCGCCTACTGCGAATGAAAGGAATTTTGCCATCGGCTTCAAGCCGCGCTGTTCAGCAACTTCTCGATCCATTAATAAGACCATTCCTGCACCGTCAGATGTTTGTGACGCGTTACCAGCTGTTACGGAACCTTTCGCTGCGAATGCCGGACGTAATTTCCCCAGTACTTCCGTCGTCGTGCCAGGACGCACGCCTTCATCCATTTCGAATAAAACCGTCTTTTCCTGATACTTGCCGTCTGCATCGACAAAACGCTTCGTTACTTCAACAGGTACAATCTCATCAACAAATTTATTTTCTTTGATTGCCGCTTCCGTACGTTTATGTGATTCGACTGCGAACGCGTCCTGATCTTCACGTGAGATACCATACTTTTGCGCCACTTGCTCGGCTGTATGTCCCATTCCCATATAATATTCAGGCGCTTCTTCTGCTAATTTAAAGTTTGGACGAATCGTGTTTCCCATCATCGGAACCATACTCATCGATTCAACGCCACCTGCTAAGACAGCTTCTGAGTGACCGAGCATGATTCGCTCTGCTGCATAGGCGATCGACTGTAAGCCAGATGAACAAAAGCGGTTGACCGTTACGGCTGGTGTCGTATCCGGTAACCCTGCCAATGCGCCAATATTACGCGCTACGTTCATTCCTTGTTCCGCTTCAGGCATGGCACAACCGATGATTAAATCATCGATCGGTCCATCATAATTCCCTGCACGTTTCAATGTTTCCTTTATAGTCAACGCCCCAAGATCATCCGGACGGACAGTTGCCAAAGAACCTCTTCCTGCTTTTCCAATCGGTGTTCGAGCACCGGCTACAATTACTGCTTCGCGCATTCTGTTTCCTCCTTTAACTATCTCTCATCAGTTACGTAACGGCTTACCCTTGACCAGCATATGCTGCATACGCTGCTGTGATTTCGGTTCTGCTACTAAACTTAAAAATGCTTCGCGTTCTAAATCAAGTAAGTACTGCTCATCTACACGTGTACCGTACGGAATTTTTCCGCCTGCTAGCACGTACGCGAGTTTCTTCGCAATTTTCAAATCATGTTCGCTAATGAATCCAGAACCGTACATGCCTTCAGCTGCTAACAATAATGTCGCATAGCCCGAATCGCCTGTTACGGGAACTTTCGCTCGCTTTGGTGCAACGTAGCCCGCTTCAAATAAAGCCAGTGCCGCTTGCTTCGCATCATAAATCTGGTGATCTGGATTGACACTTATGCCGTCTGCAAAGTCGAGGAAGTTATTCTCTCTTGCTTCGTCAGCCGATGTTGAAACTTTCGCCATCGCGATCGATTCGAATACTTTATTCGCAATATGTTGATAATCAGTAGGTACACCGTTCGGTAGACCTTTCAGATGCTTCTGATACAAGTTGACGTTTCCGCCACCTCCAGGAATCAAGCCTACCCCTACTTCAACAAGTCCCATATACGTTTCCATAGATGCCTGAATATGTGCAGCTGGAAGACAAACTTCCGCCCCGCCACCTAGCGTCATCTGGAATGGTGCCACAACAACTGGCTTGCCACTATATTTAATCTTCAACATCGCATTCTGGAATGAACGGATGACAAAGTCGAGTTCAAAGATATTATCATCTTGCGCTTCCATTAAAATCATGCCTAGGTTTGCGCCGACACAGAAGTTTTTCCCCTGATTCCCGATCACAAGCCCTTTGAAGTTCTTCTCCACTTCATCTACCGCGAAGTTGATCATCTGAATGATGTCTAGACCAATAGCATTTGATTGTGAATGGAATTCTAGTAGAGCTACGCCATCGCCAAGATCGATCAAGCTTGCGCCAGAATTTTTCTTGATCACGCCGTGCTTTTTCTTATACTGCTTCAAGTTGATAGCTTTCTCATTTACTTGCACAACCTGATAGTCCGAGCCGTCGAAGTAGTACGTGTCGCCATCCTCTTCTTTATAGAAAGTTTCATAGCCTTTATCGAGCAATGACTGAACGAATTCAGGAATTTCCTTACCTTCTTCTTTTAGCATGTCAACAGACTTCTTCACGCCGATTGCGTCCCAAATTTCAAACGGTCCTTGCGTCCAGCCGAAGCCCCATTTCATTGCGTTGTCGATCGAAACGATATCGTCTGCAATTTCTCCATGAAGTTGGGCAGCATATAGCATTGTCGGTGTTAATGTATTCCACAAAATCTCGCCTGCACGATCTTTTGCATACAGCAATGTTTTCACTTTGTTAGCTAGTCCTTTTTGCTGTTTTGCCATTTCGATTGAAGGCGCTTTCATTTTCTGTGTAGGAATATATTCTAATGTCTTCATATCGAGTTCAAGAATATCTCGGCCTTCTTTAACGTAGAAGCCTTGTTTCGCCTTCGCACCGATCCAGCCATTATCAATCATTTTCGTAACGACGTCTGGCAATTCGAAGATTTTTTGCTCTTCACCTGTCGTTTGATCGTAGACGTTTTTCGCAACGTGCATATACGTGTCTAGTCCCACTACATCCAATGTACGGAATGTTGCGGATTTCGGACGACCGATCAATGTACCTGTAATTGAATCGATTTCTCCGATTGTATAACCGCGTTCTAGCATTTCATGCAATGTCACTTGTAAACCATACGTACCGATTCGGTTGCCGATAAAGTTTGGTGTATCTTTCGCAATGACGACTCCCTTACCTAAACGATCCTCACCGAACACTGTCATGAACTCGACAACTTCAGGTGATGTGGTTTTTGTAGGAATAATCTCAAGCAATTTCAAGTATCTTGGAGGATTGAAGAAGTGTGTGCCAAGGAAGTGTTTCTGGAAATCTTCCGAACGTCCTTCTGTCATCGCTTCAATACTAATACCCGATGTATTGGATGAAATGATGGTGCCTGGCTTTCGCACATTTTCAATCTTTTCATATAAACTCTTTTTAATATCAAGGTTTTCTACGACGACTTCAATGATCCAATCTACGTCTTTCAATTGATCCAAATGGTCCTCGAAATTTCCTGGTGTAAGTAATGCTAAGCTTTTCTTCGTTGTCAGAGGTGCCGGCTTTTGTTTTTGTAATTTCTCCAATGCTGTAGCCGCAAACTTATTACGGAACTTTGGATCGTCATACGTTAATCCTTTGGCCTCGTCGTCTGCACCTAATTTCGGTGGTACGATATCCAATAAAAGTACGGGAATGCCAATATTCGCTAAGTGTGCTGCAATACCAGAACCCATAACTCCAGATCCTAAAACTGCTGCTTTTCTAATTTGATAAGTCACGTGCAATCCTCCCCTTATGTTCTTTGAATGAACACTCATTCATTTATAGCGTAAAAAAAATACGCATTGCCTATAATTGCTAGTATAAATCATTTGAAACTATTTCGCAATATTTATTTCATATTTAATCTGACTTTTTAAAATAAGCACTTTAATTCCCAATGCTTTAGAATCATTGTACACTATTCATTGAATGGAGGCGATAGAAATGAAAGAAATTAAAACAGCAAGTGAGTTTGAAGAAATCATTGCGAGCGACAAACCAGTGCTTGTGAAGTTTGAAGCTGGCTGGTGCCCTGACTGTAAGCGTATGGACATGTTCATCGATCCAATCGTTGAAAAATACGATACATACACATGGTATGATGCGGATCGCGACGTTATTCCTGAAATCGCTGAGAAGTATGAAGTCATGGGTATTCCAAGCTTGTTAGTCTTCAAAAATGGTGAAAAGCATGCACACTTGCATAGTGCGTTTGCGAAGTCACCTGAACAAGTTATGGCGTTCTTAGATGAAGTAAAGATCTAAAGATGGTAATAAAAATGCTGAGAGCCTCTAGGTTCTCAGCATTTGTTTTATAGTTTAGTTTGAAGGTCTAAGAGCGGTTGCGTGGCGGCTATGAGTGGTTAACACGGCTGATAGAGCGCTCAACGGCCTGGATAGGGCGGTCGCGCGGTTGGCTAGAGCAGTCTAACCGGTTACATAGAGCGGTCACGCGGATTCATTGAGCATTTCAGCATTCCCAGCCCCATAACATACCCACTAAAAGGAGGCATTCAGCATGTCCAAATACATAGAAGTGAAAGGCAAATCACAATATGATCACGACATTGAACCACGCTATCGTCCATCGGCTTGCGGGTCTGTTACAGCGTATGTATTGTTGCGCCATTTCTTTCCCACCGAACAAACTCCTTCTATTAATGAGCTGTATCGAACATTAGGTAGTACGAAGATTGGTTTGCCTACTTGGCGGTTTGTTCGTAGGCTGAACCAAATGCTCGGCTCGCAATGGAATGTGAAAGTTTGTACTGTACAGCAGGCAATTGAACAGATCGATGAAGACCGTCCTGTTGCGTTGAAATTTGATAAATGGTTCAAATTCAAATGGCGTAGTCGTTTTTCATTCAATTACCACTGGGTCGTAATGGTTGGCTATGAATATGTAGACAATCAACTGCTTGTACTCGTTCATGATCACGGTGGCAGAAATAGCGCGAGCCGTGTACGCTCTATCCCTTATGAGCCGAATAAAAAGATTTTGACGTTTGTTACGATCGAACCGTTAAAACGGTGAAACCGGTAGGCCTTGTTTTGCAATCATGGAGTAGCCCTGTTCTTCCATTACTTTGGCGGTTTCTACCGTGAACTCGGGAATGATCAATTCTTCTAGCGGATCATCCAGCTTGATTTCACAATGAATCGTTGCGAGATCTCTTGATATCATCAACATCTCTTCTTCTGCGTTTAGCTTCTTTTGCAAACCTGCCGTTAAGTTTTCTTTCGCTGCAAGCACGCCATCGACCGAACCATACTCCTGTATGAGCTTCAATGCCGTCTTCGGTCCAATCCCCTTCACACCAGGATATCCGTCGCTCGAATCTCCAGTAAATGCTTTCATATCAATAAATTGCTTCGGCGTAATTCCATACTCTTCTATAAAACGTGCTTCCGTGTATTCATCATACTGCGTGAATCCTTTTTTCGTTAGCGCAATCGACACATCCGGTTTCAACAACTGGAGTAAATCTTTATCCCCCGATACTACGGTCAATTTGGCTTCGTCTTTCCACGTTTCAACTAGCGAACCAATCAGATCATCCGCTTCCATGTTCTTAATTCCATAACTCTTCCATCTTAGCGTTTCCGATACTTCGCGTGCCATATCGAACTGTGGAATTAATTCTGGTGCAGGTGCTGGGCGATGCGCTTTATAGTCTGCGAATAATTCATTACGAAATGTTTTCGATCCCATATCCCAGCACACCGCCAAATGTGTCGGTTGGAAAATCGAGATGGCACTCATCGTGTGACGTGCAAACCCTTGTACCCCGTTCGTCGGTACATCCATTGCATTGCGGAAAAACTGACCACTATGTGCCGTCGCAAAAAACGAACGGAACAAGAGCGCCATTCCGTCTACTACTAAAATATGCGGTTTATTTTCATTCATTATAGTCCACTTCCTTCACCTATAGTTTAGCACAGCTGTCGAACGAAGAGAGAATAAGGTCAAATGACTATCAGGCTGCATATGATAAAACGAATAGAAAAAGGAGGCGTAATGAGTTGAATCCACAAGACGAATTTATGTGGTATCCACAATACACAGATCAAAATTGGCAAGGTGCTGATCCACAAGGCTTCTCTACAGCGCAATCGTTTTCACCTTGGCAACCTTGGTTTTCAGGATCACAAGGTTTTCCAGGTATGCAGTGGTTCCCAGGTATGCCAGGATTCCCGGGGTCATCTGGTTTTCCACAGCAACCTAATTTCCCTGGACAGCAACCCGGTAGACCAGGAGGCAATCAAGGGTCACCCAATCAAGGTGGGCAGGCGGCCGCTCCTACTACTCCGCCACCGAATCAAGTTCCAAGTTACCCGGAATTCCAGACGTTCGCGGTAGATCCAGGTGCCATTGCGGGTTGCTTGTATCGCTTTACGTATGTATGGACATCTCGACGCAATGGATTCTGGTTCTACCCGACATTCGTCGGTAGACAATCCGTAGCAGGTTTTCAATGGAACGCGCGAAGATTCCGCTGGGAGTATATCGGTATTGACTTACAACGTATCGATCAGTTTCGTTGTGTTTGAAACAAGTAGAAAAGAAGGAGTGATAGTTTGAGTCAGCAGAATGAAGGTATGTGGTATCCGCAGTTGCCTGATGGTTATCCAGGGCGACAGCAAGAGACGTATCAACAGCATCAACCGCAACATGGTCAATATCCACAACATGGGTGGCAAGGTGGAAATACCCCTGGTTATCCGCCACCCAATCAACAGAATCCTCAATGGCCACCTGGTTATCCAGGACAGCAGCCAGGATATCCTGGGCAACAGCACGGGCATACACCACAACCAGGATATCCCGGGTACCCTCAACAACCTTCATATCCAGGGTATCCTAGTCAACCAGGACATCATCAACAGCATTATCCAGGACAGCAGCCAGGTCATCAACACGGACACCAAGGTGGTCAACCACAACAAAGTGCACCGACTTTTGCTCCACCAAGCCAAACGCCGAGTTATCCCGATGCCCATTTACGTGCAGTCGACCCAGGCGGAATAGCGGGATGTCTGTACCGTTACACGTATGTATGGACTTCGCGGAATAATGGATTCTGGTACTATCCAACATTCGTTGGCAGAACTTCGATTGCCGGCTACCGATGGGATCCACGCCATTACCGATGGGAGTATTATGGATTAGACTTAAAAAAGATTGATTCATTCAGATGTATGTAAAAAGCATTTTATACAATTGATATATCGAAAAAAACCTGACTATTTGTCAGGTTTTTCTTATTTACGACATATCTTTACAATGGACTCGTTTTACTCTAACATTTAAATAATGATATTTTTAAAATCATCCATATAAAGGAGTTGAAAATCATATGAAAACCCGCATTCAACAATTAATTGAAAGCAAGAGAAATTTACATATTCTTTACTCCTACAAAGATCTAGATCACCATATCCAATTGGTTGCGGCGTATATTGAGGAAGGTGTTCGCGCGGGCGAATATACCATTCTAATAGACAATGAACGTATACATCTTTTGATAAAAAATGAGTTACAGAATAGGTTAAACGAAGAGGAAATGAAATACCTTCATTTCATCAATAATTTCCACTTCTATTATTCTACTGGTAGCTATCATCCCGCTACGATTGAACAGTATTTAACAGAAACTGTCACGCCTTATGTAGAAAATCAATTACTATTCCGTTCATGGGCACATGTAGAATGGGCGACGATGGACGGTCCTTGGCATATTATAGAGGACTTGGAGAGGTTCGTAGACCACGCCGTGAACGAATTATCATTTCCGCTGATCTGTGCTTACAAAGAGGAAAGCATGCCCGAGCATTTGCAAGAATTACTATTTAAAACGCACCCGCTCATTATAGTAAATGATGAGCTCGTACAATCAGAGGTATACGAAAGAGAATGTAAGTAAAGTTCCTAGCGCCATTTACATAACTAAAAACCTAGTCAATTAACTAGGTTTTTGTCATTTCCTTTTCATACCACGAATGATCTCCTTCACGTCTGCCCCTACCCGTGTCGATTCCGTGATTTTCTGCAATGCTTTATTATACGTAAACAAATCCAATGAGTGATCCCCTGTTAAATACTTCATCGTCTGATCGGGCAACTTCACAAAACAAATAGACAGCGCCCATGCAACTGCCATTTTTGCATAATATCCTTCATGTTGTACATCATCTAATAAATCAAGAACTCTGTCGATATAGTCAGGTTCAATATAATAATCAAGCAACATGACTATACCGAAGCGAAGTTCATACTCCTTGTCGGAAATCATATACGGTTGAAGGAATGACCATACACGTTCTTTATTTTGCTTGGTGAATTTTAACCCTGTACAAAAACTGTCGCAAACAGACCAGTTATCTATTTTGGGTACAAATGTCTCTACATACGTCAAAAGTTCCTCTACATCCGCTTTTGCATATCCAATGACTAAACCTTGTAACATCACTTCTTCAAAGTACTCGTCATTCGCAGTTTGCAAATATGTCCGCCAGTCACCTTTTGCAATCTCCTTTGCGAGTTTGCGGAGTTCCGGCATGCGCACTCCGAGTACATTATCGATATTCGGTATGAGCGCGGATATAAACTTCTGATAGCTAGCCTCTTGTAGTTCAAAAATTTGTTTTCTGATCGTGTCTTGCATAAAGTATCACCTTTTACGTTTTATTTTTTCGGTTCAATAATAGGTAGTGGTCTATTGACTAGTTTAGGTGGTAGGGGTGTGATAGTGCAAAAGCAATTGATATTGACTATAATACAGCTTTTTGTCTTCTTGAGGGAGTAAAGTTCTTCGCAGTCTTCCACTGGATTCCCTTCCATATCGACTGGCTCGAGTAAGGTCAGAGTCGCGCAGCATGTATCTATATCGATTTTTTCCAATCTGAAATATGGAGTCTTTATACATTGATAGTGAGCACTGAACGGCTTTTGTAATGCACAGTCATGCAGTGTAAAGGGGATTGTATCGTAGACAGGTAGTGAACAGACAAATTGTAATCCATGGCCGAATTTCTTCATCATCTCTTGTTCTTCCAGTAATTTTTTCATTGCTAGACAAATCACACTAGGTTCATTCATCATTTTCCTTCCCTTCATATATACGTATCTCTTATATATATGCCAAAGTAGAATGACAGGTTAGGTTTGGGCAAGCATGAATAGATAATTATTTGAAACCTTATTAAGTTGATTCATTTTTCTTGGCGACATACATGGCATAAGGAATATGGTTCTTTGCTATAGCGATTATGAAATCTACGCATCCCGGTCTCCAATTCACTTCGAAGATCCATAGCTTATTATTTTCATCGATACCTATATCAATACCCAGCTCATCGAATTCCACGTCATAAGTACTTTCGAATTCAATCGTGAAGTGCTCAGCAAATTCCTCTAAAGTTTTTTTCATATTCATCCACTCATCATCAAATTCTCTTTGTAAAAATGTTTTTAACTCTCCCTTACTACCGCCGCGTGAGATGTTGCTAGTCACTCGATCCGTCGTACCTATCCGAGGGAAAATGATGGGAATTATCCATTTCCCCTCTCTGTCCTTTTGAACATGCAGTCTTAAATCATACGGATTCCCATCTTTTGTTCGGCATAAAATATATGGTTGAACCAAATAGTCTTCCTCACTGATTAAGTCTTGAAGTTCGGAAATAAGTTGTTTTCGATTCGTAGTTGTCTTTTCTGTATCGACTACTTTCTGAAACAGCTCTCCATCTTGCTCTATAAACCAAACCCCCTTCCCTTGACTGCCGGATACTGGTTTGATAATCACTTTTTTATATTTTGTCAAAGCCTCCAATACATCTTTCGGTTGATCCACCCGTATAGAAGGGATCAAATACTTTTCAAATCCTGACATTTTACTAATTCTCTTATAGACACTCATTTTATTGCCAACCGGTTGTGAAGTGAAAGGAATCATTTCACTTAATTTATCGTAGACGGCAGTATCTTCATCGGTTTTCATCCAGTATGAATTGAAAATGACATCCGGGAACAACAATTCTTTTTGAATCCATTCGCCCTGTTCATAAACATAGCCTGAAATTACGTTTGTCGTGAAATTAACATCGCGTGGTGAAAAGTAGTAAAAATTTATTCCTTCCATTTTAGCAACAGCTGCCCAGGCGAAAGCTCTATCTACTTTGCTTGGGTGTTTATTTGAATGCAACATTCCTACTGTAATCATCTGCGCTCACTCCTCATTCGTTTCTATATAGAACTTGATATTCTTCGCTGCATGCAAGGCATTTTGTTTCGCTTTTGATGCTGAATCGCCCGAAGCTATGACGTAACCATATCGATTTCCCATCGAAGTGGGTGGAGTCATGAACGTGCCTTTACGTGGCTTCACGTAGACTTCACGCACACCTTCATATATCATGGCATTGTTTTTTCCTGTCACTTTCAGTAATGTACCGTAAGCATTCACGGTAATATAATGCGTATAAATATAATTTTCGTGCCTTCTCTTCAAATTCATTTCTTCTCCAATAAAAAGCTTCAATGTCTCTTCCATTAAATTAATTCCATACGCCTCTTCTATCATGCGATTCATAGCACCACCCGAAATTCTTGGGTTCAATTCAATCAACTTCCAGGTATCCCTGACATATCGTAGTTCAAGGTGACAGGCTACATTTTTTGCACCTAAATCCTCACAAATAGATTCTATTGTCTTGAAAAGCTTATCGTATAAACTTTTCTCCAGTGATAATTGAAAATCATAACCGGTAATGATGAACTTCAAGTCTTTTTGAATGTCCTGTTTAATCACTGCAACTAGGTGGTGCTCCCCGTCAACCACTACAAGTTCAACTAAATATTGAGGTCCATCCAAGTATTCTTCAACGACAATTTGCTGGCCAGGGTGGACTTTCAACATGCCCTTCATGACACGCATCATTTCTTTTCGATCTTCAACGAGATATACGTCTCTTGATGCCTTTGAAAGTGGCGACTTGATGATGAGGGGAAATACCTCCTGTTCGATGATGAACTGTTTCAAATTTGCCGATGTTTCATAAATCATAAACTTAGGTGTCGCTTCGTTCTTAGCTAATGCTGTTCTAGTTAATACTTTGTCCTCCATTTTCAGATAGGCATCAGCGGAAATTTTCGAATCGCAAAATTCATTCGCAAGATGGGCAGTCATCGAAACAAATGGATCTACGAAACTGAAAATCCCTTTCAACTTCATTCCCGACTTCTGTAGTGAATGAATCTGATGACGAATCACCACTTCCGTTAGGCTGTCAACATGAATCATATGTGTAACTTCGGGGAACTCTTCCCTTTGCTCGAGATACTTCATATTCTCGGTTAGCAAGACCGTTACATAGCCTATCCTTTCTGCAGCCTTTATGGCTTCTCTGCTCGAACCACTCTTCGTGGTTTCCACAAACAAAATAGTATCCATTTCACACTCTCCTTCGTCAAAGCCTGTTATTCATTTGCATATGTTAATGAAAATACAAACAAAACAGTCACTTATTTTGGCGTTCTTTTAATCATATGAAAGAGTATAGCTAGTCGGATAGGCCTTCGAACATGCGTACATATAGTTTTTGCATCTGGGAAACATTGAATATAAAAAGAATAATTAGGAAACTTCCATTGAATTGTTCAGATTAGCAAGTATAATAGTATAATGTTCGTTAGAATAGTTATAAAATTCTAATCAATGGAACTACTTTCAATAAAATGAATTCAACATACAAGGAGAGAACAACTATGACAGCAACTACTGAGAAAATCGTCCAAGCCCTGAAAAAGGTATTAACCGATGAACAAGTAACGATCAATGAAACCGTGCGCGAACTTCATGGTAAAGATGAGTCTTACCATACGATGAAACTTCCGGATATTGTGGCGTTCCCTTCGTGTACGGAAGACGTCAGCAACATCATGCGCATCTCAAAAGAACTGCACGTTGCGGTCATTCCATTCGGACTTGGCTCAAGTCTAGAAGGCAGTGTCATCCCTGATAACGGTGGGATCACAATCGACTTTTCAAACATGAACGCGATTCTAGATGTGCGCGCAGAAGATTTCCTCGTTACTGTACAACCGGGCGTTACGCGTACTCAATTAAATAAGGAACTGAAGAAACATGGGTTATTCTTCTCTGTCGATCCAGGAGCAGACGCGACACTTGGAGGCATGGCAGCAACGAATGCTAGCGGTACGACTTCCGTCAAATACGGCGTCATGCGTGATCAAGTACGTGATCTGGAAGTTGTTACGGCTGACGGAACTGTTATACATACTGGTAATAAAGCAGCTAAATCTGCGTCGGGTCTCCATTTGAACGGATTATTCGTCGGCTCTGAAGGAACTCTTGGTTGCTTCACTGAGCTGACATTGCGCGTCTATGGTATTCCTGAATTCACAACGGCAGCTCGCGCATCCTTTCCTTCTGTAAAAGATGCGGTAGAAGCCGTAGTATCCATCCTGCAAGCTGGCATTCCAATCGCGCGCGTGGAATTAGTCGACGAACCATCGATGCGTCAAGTAAATATATTCAGTGAAACGGAGTATAAAGAACAGCCAACACTATTCCTAGAATTCCATGGCAATGAAGCCGGACTTCAACAAGACGTCGAATTCACGAAAGAAATTGTGGCGGATCATCACTGTGAAAACATTGAGTTTGAAACGGACAATGCCGAACGCAATCGATTGTGGGAGGCTCGACACAACTTGGCTTATGCTTTCATTCACGGCAACCCAGGTAAGAAGCTAATGGTGACGGATGTGTGCTTGCCTATTTCAGAACTAGCAGATGCAGTCAATCATGCGCGTGAAGTCGTTGAATCATTGAATGTGCCAGCCGGAATTGTCGGCCACGTTGGTGACGGTAACTTCCACGTACTATTGATGATGGACGTCAACGATCCAGCTGAAATCGCCAAAGCGGATGAGTTGAATGAAAAAATTGTTCTGTATGCACTCGAGCGTGGCGGTACATGTACTGGAGAGCATGGCGTAGGAATCGGCAAACAGAAATACCAGCAACAAGAACATGGCCCTGCCCTTCTAGTCATGCAAAAAATCAAACAAGCTCTCGATCCGGATCATTTACTCAATCCAAATAAAATCTTCCACCTTGATTTAGAGGTGACAAAGCCATGAAAGCACTCGAAGCCATTAGTTCTATAGCAGGAAAGTTCTTTGCATTTTGGGTCATCATTGTTGCGGTTATTGCATTCATGTTCCCGAGTCCTTTTCTTGGATTAGGTGCCTATATTACGATTTTATTAGGCGTCGTCATGTTTGGAATGGGACTGACATTACGCGCTGTGGATTTCAAAATCATTTTGACTAATCCGCTACCCGTGATCATTGGGGTTGCCGCACAATTTGTTGTTATGCCATTGGTTGCTTTCGGTTTAGCCTATTTATTGAAGCTACCACCTGAACTAGCAGCTGGCCTTGTATTACTTGGATCTGTTCCAGGCGGTACCGCTTCAAACGTTATGGTCTATCTGGCAAAAGGGAATCTTGCATTATCTGTCGCTATGACGTCCCTTTCCACATTATTGGCACCACTCGTCACACCGTTATTGTTATTATTGTTAGCAGGTCAATGGCTTCCGGTAGATGCGTTGTCGATGTTTAAGTCAATCGTACAAGTGATTATCATTCCAATCGTTCTTGGGCTACTTATTCAACGGTTCTTCCCTAGAGCGGTTGCAAAAAGTGTATCCGTCGTACCGATTATTTCAGTTGTTGCTATTCTCATCATTGTCGCTGCGGTTACTTCCGCGAATGCAGGCAATGTAGCGAGTTCAGGTTTCATCGTGTTTATCGCGGTATTCTTGCATAACGGTATCGGATTACTACTCGGCTATCTAATTGCGCTTGGACTCGGATTAAATGAAAACGACAGACGCGCCATCTCACTTGAAGTCGGCATGCAAAACTCAGGTCTTGGTGTAGCACTCGCTACCGCTCACTTCGGGCCACTCGCAGCCCTCCCCAGTGTCTGGGGTGCCATCTGGCATAATATCTCTGGTCCGATTCTAGCAACCATTTGGTCAAAAAAGCCGACTGGCGATACCCAAGAGGATCATGTGATCAACCAAGTGAAAGTACATTCATAAAAAAAGAAACCGCCAGACCTCGATCTTTTTGTCGAAGTCTAGCGGTTTTTATACATAATGGTAAAATATATAAGTTTTTTATTACAATTCCAATTTTTGATTGTTTACCAATCTACTAATGTGCTATCGTTAACTTTGGAAACCTACATAGGAATAGCATTTATAGATTTGGAGAGATTAACTTGATGAGGAAATGGCTTGTGGCTTCATTGGTCTTTGTCTGGACCGTTGGCGGCATAATTTTATGGAATGATTGGAATACTAGAGAGTATGGACTAACTTCAGAAAAGAAAAGTACGGTGACGAGTACGGAAGCAAAGGACACGACTGAAAAAGTAACAGAAGTGAAAGCAGAACAAAAGGTGGAAGAAACGATTAGTACTACAGCAACGATTGGAATGATCGGAGATGTGCTTTTACATAATCCCATCTACACGTATCCGAACTTTGATTTTGCATTTGAAGAAATAAAAGATAAAACGGCAAGTATTGATTTTCTATTAGCGAACCAAGAATCTATGCCAGCTGGTGTCGAACTTGGATTGTCTACGTATCCAAAATTCAACAGTCCCAAACACATACTGCCGGCTTTGCAAAACATTGGTGTCGATATGGTTACCTTCGCGAACAACCATACATTCGATAAAGGAGAAGCCAGTGTACGAAAGTCAATTGAGCATGCAAATGAATATGGGCTTGAGTATGTTGGCGCCTATGAATCATTTAAAGATCGCAAGACGCAACGGATTGTCGAAGTCAACGGCATCAAAATTGGAGTACTTGCCTATACATATGGCACAAACGTGGAGCTAGACTTGCACGACAAAGAGTACTTGGTCAACTACATCGACCGTGAACGGATGGAAAATGAAATTAAAGAAATGAAACCGATGGTAGACGTTACAATCGTATCATTGCATTGGGGGCCTGAATATCATCTCGAAACGTCTGAAGATCAAGCAGAACTTGCACAATTCGTTTCAGATGCGGGTGCAGATGTACTATTTGGACATCATCCACACGTCTTACAACGCTATGGAGAAGTAGGAAACACGAAAGTTTTCTTCTCACTTGGCAACTTCTATTCCGCTCAACCATTTGACTATACGAACTTTGGCGGAATCGCTAAGCTATCGGTGACAAAAGAACAAACAGGCGATCAAAAAACGGTAACTATCGAAGATCCACGATTTTTCCCAACTGGCGTCATTCGAGATCGAGATAGGCGTTTCAAAGTCGTCCCCCTTAGCAAAGCTAACCCAACGATTAAATACAATGATGAATGGGTTGAAAACCATGTAGGCGTACCAAAATGGTAACATTCCCGAACACTGAAAAAGCCTTTCTAATCCTAGGATTAGAAAGGCTTTTTCATATAGTTACATCTTTTCGGCTTACGCGCCGAGTACCGTCTTGACGTCTTCTATTAACAATTCATTCTCAGTCGCTGTCAGCCCATCGTATCTTTTCACAATCTCACCGTCAGGGTTTACTAAATAAAAGTAATAGCTATGGGCGCGTTGATCTAGCGCTCCCTTTTCCAATATAGAAAGGAAAGTGTTTTTTGAAATATCTTGGATCGTTTCAAAATCATAGCCTGTCAAAAAACTCATCGTATTCAAATCCGCTCCAAAATCCGCAGCATACTTCTTCAGCACTTCAGGTGTATCATAATCAGGATCTATACCGAATGATACAATTTGAGGTTTCAGACCCTCTTCTTTTAATTTTTCTTGAACATCGACCATATTCGCTGTTGTTCTTGGGCAGACTGTAATGCAGTTCGTATAGGAGAAATACGCAATCCACCAGTCCCCTTTTAAATCATCCAATCCAAGAGGTTTGTCATCTTGTGTAGTAAATGTAAAATCAGGTATTTTTTCAGACATATTTGTTTCGATTTTCTTATTACATGCACTCAGAAATAAAATGGTCGCGCATAAAAGAATAGCTACTTTAATTTTCATGAAGATCCTCCTACTTTTGGTATATCGCAATGAAGAAAGTAAGTATACCACATTCGACATCTATTTATAATTGCAGTTTACTCATTGTCTAACCCCGGTCTTGGAATGATTGTATCATCATTTCCTTGTTCAATGTGAATGAGCTATTTTTGTTGAAACTATTCTATAAGCCAAATGTAGTGTTATTTATTAGTTATATCAAAAAAATAGCAGATGCAGAACTTACAAAAGCAGGATAAAACGTAGTCATATTAGAACGAGGTAAAAACAAATAGCATGAAGTCTTCATCGGAAAGAAAGATGAATTACGCCACTCTAAAAGATATGAGCAGAAGGCGGCAATGTTGTAGCTGCATCACTTGAGAAAAATGCTTGATTTGAATGAAAAAACACGCCATCTATTCGTCTAAAAAGACAAATGACGGCGTATTTTTATACCTATTTATAACCTGGCTCCATACAATCACTTAATATGCAACGTAACGTCTTCTTTCAAGCTAGAGAGAATCGGTGAACGTTCAATTGCAATGGCCGCAATCTCTGCTAGATGTCCTTTATTCGTAGCAGACTGTGCTGATAAGACGATCATTGGTTTCGTAATTCCACTATTTCCACTTTGAATTCCTAAAAACGGTGCTTTATCACATACCCCACTGAAGACAATTTCCGCTCGATCCACAATTACACCTTGATTATGTGCTTCTAAATGAAATGTAACGCCAAAACTAGTAGTTGCGGCAGCGATCAATAACTCAATCGGCATCACTTGCTTTTCTCCTGGCTTCGCAAATCCTTCTAAATCAATTTCGTGCAGATCTTTCGTTTCAAGCGATATCATTTCACCCACTACATAATGACACGTCCCCTGCCATTCACTAATGGCGAGTGACGGATCTTGCTCTATCAATCGTTTAATTTCAGTCATGATTTTAGTTGTACTCATATTATGGCCTCCTGTTTATCTAAGATGTATTTAGTGTATATGCAAATCAGGAAAGTCTAATCCACTCTGACTGTATTGCCCCCTAGTATAGGTTGCTAGGCGAGCGTGTTGTAGATGAAGTGATTCCTTACGTGTTAAAAAGTTTATACTACTCATTTCCTTTACCATGATTATATACTGAATCTCTTCAATTAGTGGAACTACTATCCACTCTCGTCGTATATATATTATAATCAAAAATCAAAGAGGTGATGGGATGAAAAAGAAAGTTGTTATAGGGTCCATTCTAGTGCTGCTGATCGTACTAGTTTTCGCCTCGACTTTCCTACATAGGGCGACTGAAGATCCGATTCTTGCCAAGCGAATTGAGGAACAAGCCAACAGTGGTGTGATGAAAATCCCATTGAGTACATTAACAAATTTCGACTGGGATCAAGCCATGGTCTTCGGTCCATATACTTCGAGAGAAATGATTGAGGAAAGTTTGGATATTACAGTCAAAGGCAGTATACAAAATATTGATTTTAGAGATGATCTATTCTTGCTTGTTTTTGCTAACGGCAAGTATGCGGTTAAAACTGTTGAACTACCTAGAAGAACTTTTGATTTTACCAACAATAATTTTATACTAACGCCGACCTATGACGGGTTAAATATCAGTCGTTATTCGCAATAGAATTGACGCAACTATAAACGGTATGGTGAAGTTTCAAGAAAAGCATCCCCCTCGTTGCACACTATATAGAGAATAAATCCAAAAGGGATAGTGCGTGTGGAAATCTTTTGTCCACACGCACTTTTTCTTTTCTTTGTAGTTTTCTTAAATGCTTAGGTTATTGCTAGGTGCAAAACTCTCCCATGGAACGGAGCAAATTTGTCTACTACATAGACTGTTTTGCTCTCTTCGTACAATCTATTTGAGCAAAATATAAAACAAAAAAACCCTTTTTTGCTCTATATAGAGTAAAGAAAGTAAATGGGATACTAAATAAACGATTTTATTTTTTGAGCATATGCTTCTTATGCCATTTAAAGTAATATTTATTTTCTTCCATACGTACAATTTTCACTTTTGGATGTATTGCATACTTCTCATAATCCTCTTCCGGAATTTGCGAAGAAATATGGATCTTTCCCTGACCATCGAATGCGATGAAACCTTCGTCATATAGTGCCGCATGATTACGGCATAGTAATAGCCCATTATACCGATTTAATCTTTCCGCTTCAGTGCTATCCTTCCAGGGCTTGGAATGACTAGCTTTCAACAAAGCGGGTAGCTTAATTTCACAAATCGCACATGTACCATTCCATTGATCCATCAATTCATTTCTGAACTTCTGTTTGCCTAGCCGCACTTTCGTTTTAGCTTTCGATTCCGTTTCAGTCAACATAGGGATGAACGTATTATGTTCGGTTCTTTTCACAATCCCAATAGCAAATTCCAACTGTTCGTCATCTTCTACAAAAATATTCAACTCACCAATCAGTTCCACTAACTTAATCAATAATTCTTCATTACACGGATATAGGTAGCCTTGATTTCCATTTGAATCTTGTTGGAATGGAGAATATTTCATCGGGAGGTAAGGTTCGATATGAGTAAAATGATCGCGAACATTTAATGGAATTTCTAACTCATGATACTCTAAGTGAACTAGATATCCTTCTTCATTGTCTTCTAGATGTGTCCTCATACTCGAAGGCTTTTCTGCGATCACATAGTCAGATGTAGCCACGCTCATTGCGACAATATATCCTTTCACGTAATGCAGGATCCGATCTCCTGCACGCACTTCCCTTACGCGCTCCCATGAATGTTGCTCTTGTCCAATACGATCTTTTCGGGGTGTCCAAATGATTCCTACTTCTCGTTCTTCGTGATATGTACGTCCTTGCATGACGATGAAACTTTGCATCAATGAGAACTCCTTTCTGAACCGATTTCGTATACTAGTACTCTTATCATATCTGGTACGGTTAAAAAGTGCATTCTTTGCAAACGAAAAACTGCAGACCACTCTACTTAGTGGGGTGTCTGCAGTTCGATTGTTTTGTATTTAATTATCGTATGAAGGAAGATTTACTTCTCAAACATACTCTCAATCAATTCTTCCATATCCTCTGCGGCGTGCAGTTCCTTCGACTGGAGGGCATCCAGCTCACCGTTCTCCATCGCTTCCACGCTGAACTTCTTCGTCTTCTCTTCTACACAGTTGACGAATATCGTATAGGCTTCTTTTAGTTCATTGCCTTCCGTTTCAAACGCGTTCGGAACTTCCAATGCATTCATGTCAGCGAGGATCTGCTTGAACTCTTCTACTTTAACTAGCCATTGTTCTTTCATAGCTGAAATATCGAGTTCTTGTTTAGAAATAAATTCTTCAGAAATTCCTTCGTATTCTTCTGACGCTATAATCAAGCGTTCATGTAATCCAATGATTTTCTGTAAGTAATCTTTTCTGCTGAGTGCCATAGTATCATCTCCTTGTATGAGTATACCTGTTTAGTATTTCATCATACATCTTCCAATGCAAACGGGAGGGTTCGGGCACTTCTTTCTTACTTCTTGAAATTGAAGTTCTTGTCTTTTTCATCAACTATAACGAGTACTTGATCCATCACATAGTTTCAATCGCTAGTATGTCTGTAATACTTGTATCACGCTATTTAAACGATTATGTATACACACCAGACCGGCTCTATATAGCGAGCGGTTGGTTGACGGCTTATGCAAAACAGGTGCCGGTCTGGTATGTTTTCTATTTCTTGCTTCGATAGTGCTTCCCATGGTTATTGCTCATGTTACATATAATGAAAACCAGGCTGGCTCTATAAGCGAGCGGTTGGTTGACGGCTAGTGCTGAACAGGTGCCAACCTGGTTTCTTTGAGGCTATATTTGGCATCACCTCCTTTAAAGTCTTTAACAGATCAATTTTTCACAATCCACTGTCCAGATTTAGCGTCTCTTCCCATAGAGAACGCTTGCTCCACGACTCCTTCGCGTCCATATTGATAACGTATTTCCACTCTGTCTTCATTGATTGGAATGGCTCTGCGATAAGCAGCCTCGAGGAATAGTTCTCCGATTCTGCTCGTTTCCGCGAATACCGATGACTCAGGTAGTTTATTCAAACCGGTGAGCTGATCATATAAATACAAATCGAAGTACTCTTCGGCTGTATAATCACTCTTCATTTGATCAGTCAAATAATCGATGTAGATTGACTCGGTTCTTTCTTCAGTTGCGACACCAATTAATTTACCGTAAATTTTATGCACTGGCGTGACGGTCGCTCCTTGAACCGTCCCCTTTGCCGGGAAGTGGTTCAGCAGTAAATATTCCCGCGCGTTCAACAACTGATCATATCCGCCAGCAATCTTGACGTTTTGTTCTGTATAGCGATCCATCAGCTCGGACGATAACTTGTTGCCGTTAATGTTCAGCTTACCGTCTTGCAAGACAACACGATCTCCAGGTACCGCCACGACTTCATAATAAACACCTGTATACGTCGGCAAGTGACTATTCGTATTCGTAAAGGTCTTCACTATGTCACCTGGCTCATAGACCGTAGCATCGTATAGATCCGCTTTACGTTCTAGAACTGGATGATATGTGTCCGTACTAAATTGCAGTGAAAAAGATTCATCATCGACATATAATAGACCGTCCACTTCCTTCGCCTCAGGCAATGAAGAAAATTCTTCGTAATCAATGGACGATAGTTGTTCTTTCTTTTGAAGCGCAGAAATCAACGCCATATCGTCAAGTGGATCATACGGTGTGCCCGGTCCTTGATCAGAAGAGATTTGATTGTCCGGCATCAAGTTGAACACGAGCAACAAGGCGACAACGGGTAATGCCGCTGTGACGAGCAAAGCTTGCCAAGAAAACTGTCTCTTTCGCGAAGGTTGGAGGTCATCGTGCACGCGCTGTTTAATTCGACGTTCCTGTTCTGTTGTATCGCCCATCATTTGGTCGAGTTTTCGTTTAAAGTCATTCAAAGTCGTCCACCTCCTCATCTTCAAAAAATCCCTTCAATTGCAACTTTGCTCTACGTAATCGAGTCTTGACCGTGTTTTCATTGAGCCCTAGAAATAATGCGATTTCCGCAATCGATTGCTCGTCATAATAATATAAAAGTAGAGGCTCGCGATATTTCAGCGGCAGTTGGAATAAGTGTTTTTCAAGTGAAGCGAGCTGCTCTTGCTCAATGATTTGTTCTTCCGAGCTTTTGGTTGATACGAAAATCGTTTCAAATACGACATCTTTTTTATGCTTCCAGGAGCGCAAATAATCTTTTGCACGATTCGCCGTCATTTTCGTCAAATACGTTTTAAGAGAGGCTTCATTGCGAAATTGGTCGCTCTTCTGGAAGTACGTGACGAAGACTTCCTGCACGACATCTTCAGCAGTTGACCAGTTTTTCACGTATAGATAAGCGATTCGTACTAAATAACGCGAATGCTCATTCATTATTTGATCCATTTCATTCATTTGGGTTAGTCACTCTCTTCTATGGCCATCTCATGTCTCCGTCAACATACGTTGCAAAATCTTTAAACGACCTTTTTTCTGTCATGCCAAATCGATTCACTTCATAATTGGAACGATCCATATTGGCATATCCTTCTACTGTTGTATAGCCAATTAGTAATCCTACTTCTTTAGCAGCCGCGATAAATTCATCATTATATTGGCCATATGGATACGCGATCGAAATAGCTGACGGTACATGGTGCAAATTCAGCTTCAAATCTTCGATAATTTCCTCTTCGGAATGTTCGAAAACTAAACCCGCTCCGCTTTCTATCCCTAGCTCGTGCAATGCGCATGTGTGGGCTTCAAACTGGAAGACATCTGTCATTTCTTTCAGATCTTCCGCATCAAGATACTTCAACAACCCGCCACCGTCAAATGCCGGTGCCCCTTTTCCTCTGTCCAAACGTGAAGAAATGATGTGGTGAGGTGAAGTAAAACCGTATTGCTTCAAGACGGGATACGCATATTTCTTCGATGATAATAATCCATCGTCAAATGTAATAATCAAAGCTTTTTCGGGTATGACTAATCGCCCTTCAAGATAATCATACAATTCTTGTGAAGTCAGCGTCGTAAATTGTTCATTGGCTAAATACGCCATTTGCTCTTCAAATTTTTCAAGTGAGATTGTACTCATTTCTGTTTCCATTAGTTTACGTGGCAGTACTTGGTGATACAGCAATACCGGCAAGCCTTCATCCATTTCCGCGGATGACTTATGAATATAGCCGGCACGTTCACCGACTTTGATAATATACCAATCGTTTTCTTCCTGCACAACTGGATAGCGATAACCTTCCCTCAATTGCATGAGGATACCACTTTCACGATTTGCTTCCGAATAGACCGGTGTTTCTTCAGCTGTTTTTACTGCCCCGAGACGTTCTGCATGTAACGGTGCTTTGATCACGTTCTTTTCCACCTTTGCCTGTCCTTTACGAATAAAAGCTGGCATCTTACCTACTCGAATCTCGTAATATTCCTCATCTTCACCAATGATCGCAACCGCTTGATTCGCTTGCAGTTCACCAATTCGGACAAGATTCTCTTGCTTCATATACATCGGTTGGTTTTGTGTAAGTGTGACTACCTGTTCAAATTCTCTCTCTGTAATGAACGGTTTGCTTTGTATAGTTTCCGCAAATGCCGTGGCTGGCTGCTCATGGAACAGTGGCACTTCATTCAAATTCCACTTGGCTCCATCTCCCATTATAAATAAGAGTAAGCTCGCTAGTAACAACACACAGCTATATATTTTCTTCATGTGAATCCCCCTATTATCATTTGCGCACCCTACAGACGGAGGAATACAGAAAAAGTTTCAAAAGTTTTTTAGAAAGTTTTTTATCGATGAGAACCGTATAACGTACATAAAAAGAAAAAGCATACTTTCGCCCTTTTTAGAACGAAAGTATGCCTGATTTAGTTATATAAATTATTTTTCAAATAACGCTACTTCCCTAAAATCGTCTTCACATCTTCGACTAGCAAGTCATTATCCGTAGCGCTCATGCCATTATACTGTTTGACAATCTCGCCGTCAGGATTAATTAAATAAAAGAAAAAGCTGTGGGATCGCTGACCGAGCGCTCCTTTTTCCAATACCGCCTTAAATGTATTCACAGACAACTTACGAATTTCTTCAAAATCATAGCCTGTTAAAAACGTCATCGTATCTAGGTCGGCTCCATAATCTCTTGCATAATCTCGCAATATTTCAGGTGTATCCAATTCCGGATCGATACTGAACGAAACAATTTGCGGTGTTACACCTTCTTCTTTCAAACTCTCCTGAATACTGACCATATTCGCTGTCGTTCGTGGACAGACTGTTGTACAGTGCGTATAGGAAAAATAAGAAATCCACCAATCACCTTTCAAATCATCCAGCGCGAGTGTATTCTCGTCTTGTGTAGTAAACTCGAAATCCGGTAATTCTTCGGACATATTCGTTTCGATTTGATTGGAACAAGCACTGAGAAATACGGCTGTCAACAGGAGAAAAAGTATTCGGATATTCATAAGCATCTTTCCTCGCTATAATCTATATAAAGAAAGGAGAGAGGCTTCGATCTCCCTCTCCCCCCTTGTCACATCTTTAATTGGTTTACGCTTTTGCGCTTTCTTCCTTTTTGACCAACTGGCCTCCGCCGTCCTCGAGGAACTTGATCATTCCTTCAGCTGCACGATACGCGAGAGCACCAACTGTCGCTGTAGGATTGGAGCTACCCATCAATGGGAATGAAGATGCCCCTACTACGAATAAATTATCCATATCCCATACTTGTGAATAGTTATTGACAGCAGATGTTTCAGGATTGTCTCCCATGATGACGCCGCCACCCGTATGATCGGAAAGTGATGTCTTATCAAATTCTGTTTCATCCGTAATTTCAGGAACTGTAATATAATCCGCGCCCATTTGCTCTAGTAACTCTTTTCCTCTTTGGTGAGCATATCGGACAATATTGCGGTCTTGGTCATGGAACTTACTCGTAACACGCAGCAATGGATCACCAAACATATCTGTATACGTCAGATCTAAGTCCATATAGTTTTCACGCCAAGCGAGTGCACCATTTTGTTGCTGAACGTCTATACGACGGTTTGCATAGAAAATGGACTTGTCTTTAAATTCTTTCCCCCAAGAAGGAACACCTGCCGGAACGTGGTTATTCGTAATCGGTCGATCTCCTCTTTGAGACGTACGCAAACAGAAACCATGCAAGAAATCGAGTTTCGTATGATCCAGTTGCTCCACGTTGAAATCATCCATCGTCACACCAAGTGCACCCGTACCTGCATAGCGGTTGAATTTCTTCTCATCGAAGAATCCACGTACGCGTGTGTGCGTCAAGTTACGTTGGTGTGCTGTCAAGTGACTACCGATCACACCCGTTCCATTTTTCGGATTATACGGTTTCCCGATTTCCGATAAAAGCATTAAACGCGTATTCGTAAATGTAAATCCTGCCACTACGACTAGATCAGCCGGTTGGATGAACTCATCACCTGTTTCCGTATCTACATATTTGATACCGACAGCTTTTCCATTTTCATGTACAATTCGGACTGCATATGAATTATTGCGTAACTCATAATTACCCGTTTTATTGGCAGTAGCCAAGACCGTAGCGATTGGATCCGCTTTCGCTCCAAAATCACAGCCAAACGATTCACAAAATGCACAGTAAACACACGCATTAATTGTTTCGCCGTCTGGATTTGTATATGTTTCTGAAATGTTGGCAGAAGCAATACGATACGGGTGATACCCTAAATCTTTCGCTGCTTTCGTGAATGTACGAATGATATCCGTTTCTTTCATCGGTGGTGTAGGATAATCATCTGAACGCTGACCTGGTCGCAATGGATCGGGCTCCCCAGAGATGCCTCCCGTTTTTTCAAACTGGTCATAATACTTTTCTAGTTCGTCGTATTTTATACCCCAGTCCTGAAGTTGCATATCTTTCGGAATGATTTCCTCTCCATACTTTTCCACAGTCTTCGTGCGAATTTCGAAATCTGTCGGAAGCCAGCGATAAACCATACCGTTCCAGTGAACACCTGAACCGCCAGTAGCAGTACCATTAATAGCATTCGTATCGTTACTACGGTTTGGTGTCGCAGTTTCATCCAGCGTATTACGAATCGTCAATGTTTCCTTGTTCAATTCCTGGAACATGAGTTTCCGCACATCATAACGCAATTCATCTTTTGAACCGACGAAATCGTCTCGTTTCTGTGCCTTACCTCTCTCCAGACCTACTACTTTATATCCTTTTTTCGTTAATTCAGCTGCTGCAATACCGCCTGCCCAGCCTGAACCTACGACTACTACATCTACTTTTTCCAATGTTTTTACCATTCTGTTCTCCCCTTTCCTAAAGTTTATTTAGGTTGATAATCCGTCAGGCTGACCTGATCCATTTTAATAAATTTATCTTCTTCGATCATGTTGGCGTAAGATGCGATAGCTACTGGATATTCTTTCATTTTCCAGCCTTTCATATCTCGGTTACCACCATATAAGGGATCACAGTACGCTCCTTCAAGCGTAGTTGAACGCAATAGTGCAAAGAATGCCTTTGAGGTAATTCCTTTTACTTCTACTTTGTCATCTGCAAAGTCCGTCATGATTTCTAATTGTTGATCTTCTGTTGCTTTAATGAAATTCGTATCGAATCTCTTTTGGCTCTCCATATCCATTGCACGCAGTCCATTAATGAAAATCTGCCCACGATCTAGGCTTGAATCTGCTGCGGAAGTTTTAGGACCTTTAAAGGGACCTTGTCTGTAATCGCCAACGTTAGACCCGTAAGGACCCGCAAGTTGCTTGTCAATATAATACGGAACGCCTAACTCTATAGCACCAGGACCGTTATCGTCTTCAGGGAAGATTCGCTCAACGGCTTGCTCCAAAATAGCAAAGTCCGCCATGCGCGTGAAATACATACGCGCTTCTTCATAACGCTTCTCTTTAGCTGTTCCTTTGTCCGCAGTGGAATTCGCGTTGTTGTTATTTTTAGAGCGGCTTGTAAATAGTCCTCCAAGCAACGCACCACCGGCTACCCCACCGACAGCAATTCCTGTGTTCTTGACGAAACTGCGGCGGCCCGGATCTGAAACTTCATTTGTGTTTTTGGGGTTATTTGTATTATTATCTGCCATGAGCTTGTCCTCCTTTTTTGTATGAATACATCACTTCTACAACACCGTTGCACTCTTCATATATACACAATAATTAATAATTTGAATGCGTATGCACAGATGTATGAATTTGTACATGTAGACAATGCGATCAGAAGATATAAATAATATCACAATAATAATTTACTATTCTAAATATTTTAGAGTACTATGTACAGTGAAATGTTCAGTGTATCTATTTCAATCTATTAAACCTGCATATTTCATTTTTAGACAGTAATCTACATTAGCGATTCAACGTTCGCTAGTATATTTATTTTCATTCCTATAACTATTTCCTAAAATGGCACATCATCACCCCTCTTTTTCATACACTATGAGTGAGGTGAAAACTATGGCGAGAGTCAAATATCGAAATTCAGATGTCGACTTAATGGCAAGAATGATGAGAGCGGAAGCCGAGGCGGAAGGTAACCAAGGCATGCTATATGTTGGAAATGTAATTGTCAATCGCGCAGTAGCCGATTGTCTGGACTTCAGGGATGTGCGTTCGATCAACGATGTAATCTTCCAAATACAAGGCAATAATTATTCATTCGAAGCCGTACAAAAAGGAAACTTGTTCTACCAACGTGCAAGAGAATCTGAAAAAAGATTAGCTGAACGGACTCTAACAAACTGGCGTCAACATCCTGCCCACTATGCGCTATGGTATTTTAATCCATACGCCCCTTGCCCGCCTACTTGGTATGGTCAGCCGTTTACAGGGCAATTTAAAAATCACTGTTTCTATGAACCGCAACCTGGGACTTGTGATAGTGTCTATATGGGTTAAAAAGCACCATAGATTAGACTCAATTGAACATTTTGAATGAAACTGATAAACTGTACCTATTACACTATTTAACGCGAAAAATAACCACCTTCCACTCAGGCAGAGCAGAGGGTGGTTATTTTTTTACTAACTCACATATTGTCTAGGGGGACTATCAGTGCAAATTATTACATCACACGTCAATACTGACTTTGACGCGCTCGCTTCAATGATTGCGGCGAAAAAGCTGTATCCGGATGCACAGTTGATCATTTCCGATAAGCTGGAAGGTCGCGTACAACGTTTCTTGAATATTTACCGAGATGTCTTCGACTTCGTGCCAAGCGCTCGTATTGATTGGAATCAAGTAACAGAAATGATTATCGTGGACGTCGCTTCACTTTCTAGAATCGGTAGACTCCCCGATGATTTCGACGTCTCAAAACGCAAAGTCATTATTTATGACCACCATCAAAAAGGCGAAAAGGACCTAGCATACGATGAAGGGACTGTGGAACTTACAGGGGCTGCTGTGACATTGCTTCTTGAGGAAATCCAGAGAAAGAACGTATCGATCACAAGTTTTGAAGCTTCCTTATTCGGTCTCGGCTTGTATACAGACACAGGAAACTTTACATACGCGAATACAACGGTCCGTGACATGAAAGCTGCTGCTTATTTACTCGAACAAGGAATGAGCCTTGAGATGGTTGGCAGTTTCGCGGAGGAATCATTAACTTCAGACCAGCAAGATTTGTTGGATCAATTGCTTACACATACAGAAATTCATGAAGTCGATGGTCTTGAAATTGCAGTCAGTACGCATGAGTTGGATAGCTTCTTGAACGGTTTGGCATTGATTACCACCAAAGTACTGGGTGTGAAAGGAACGGATGCGGTCATTACTGTCGTCAAAATGAAAAATACGGTATGCGTCGTAGGGCGTGCAAATTCTGAACGTATTACACTGCAACCTATCCTGAAAAAACTAGGCGGCGGAGGTCACAAGCATGCAGGTTCCGCCACTGTGAAAAAAGGAGATAAAGACGCCATTCTTGAGGAAATCAACAATAGTATGAGTACAATGTTGCGCCCTGCGATTACTGCAAAAGAGTTGATGACGTCGCCTGTCAAAACACTAACGCCTGATACAACGATCGAAGAAGCAGGCCATCGCATGTATCGATACGGGCATTCAGGCTACCCTGTCGTCGAAAACAATAAATTGGTCGGTTTAATTACGAGACGTGATCTAGATAAAGCAAATCACCACGGACTCGGTCATGCACCGGTGAAGGCATATATGACGACTAAAATCTATTCAATCGGACCCGATGCTTCACTTGAAGAAATACAGGAACTCGTCATCAAGCATAATATCGGTCGCTTACCTGTGCTAATTGACGGAGAAATCGTTGGGATTGTCACACGGTCGAATATTATCGAAGTGCTCTATAGCGATATGACAGCTGACAAGCAAACAGAAAACACGTCCCCTACCACTGAACTGATTGAAAAGATGGACAAGCATATGAGTGAAGAAGTTTCGCAATTGCTAAAAGACATCGGTGAAACGGCTAGCCGCATCCATACACCTGCCTACTTAATCGGTGGGATTGTACGGGATATTTTACTCGACAAGCCGAATTATGACATCGATATTGTGGCGGAAGGCAATGGAATCGAACTGGCGAAAAGTATGATGGAAACCCATGGCGGTGAAGTAGTGGAACATGAAAGCTTCGGCACTGCGACGTGGAATACCCCGTCCGGCCTATCCATTGATATGGTATCGTCAAGGCTCGAATATTACGAACAGCCAGCTGCTTTACCTGAAGTTGAAATCTCCATTCTCGAAGATGATCTGCAACGACGTGATTTCACGATCAATGCGATGGCAATCCGTTTGAATACGGAAGCGTTTGGTGAGTTGATCGATCCGTTTGGCGGACAAGAAGACTTGCGCCAAAAGAAAATCAAGATTCTCCATAATATTAGTTTCATTGAAGACCCGACACGTATTTTCCGTGCGGTACGCTTTGAAGAACGTTTCGGTTTCTCGATGGATGAGCAAACAGAAAAATTGGCACTGGAGTCAATTGATAAAGTCATCCACTTGTCACCGCAGCGTATTAATGAAGAAATGATTCGTTTATTCACAGAAGGCAGACCACAAGAAGTCATTCGTCGCCTATTTGAATTAAAAGTTTGGCAACAGTTTGGTGTCAGCGAGAAACAGTTAGGTGCTTCCGTCATGGCCGCTAGTAACTTAGAAAAGCTGTACAACGAACAAGTACGTCAAATCGCAAATCTAAAAATCGGTGAAAAACCAAGTTGGTTCAATTACTTCTTGTTGCCGTTCTACTGTAATGATAGCTTGTATGCAGCGGAAAAATTCACACTGCGAAAAAACCGTAGGAAGCTGTTGGAAGAAATCACGGCATTGCAGCGGCATGATCAATGGAATGCAGCAAAACAATCTGGAGACTACCACTTGTTCCTTCACGATTTTTCTGACGAAGCAATCCTGTTTATCCTAGTGGCGGATGAAGTAGCGCACCTGGAATCCGTCATTGATTATTTGTACAAACGCAACCAACTTCAAAATCTATTGTCGGGTGGCGATTTAATGAAAGCCGGACTCAAGCCTGGACCAGCATTCGCTAAGATCTTGCTCCTTCTGGAAGTAAGTCAGCTAAATGGAGATATTGCCTCCAAGGATGATGCGTTGAAGTGGTTAGAGGAGTATTTATGTAAGAATTAATCAAAGACACCCGAAACTTCAACTGAAGTTTCGGGTGTCTTGTTTTCTCTATTAAATATCTAAATATAGATTATTCAATCTTTTTTACTCTTACATATTTCCAGAAACAAGACTATACATGTCGCTAAAATCGCAGACAATTTAGTAGTTTCTCTGTCTAGACTTACTCTCGCACTTATTTTAAGTGGTACCTCTTCGACTTGGCACTCTTTATCTTCTCGTTCCATTATGTCCTTTTCACCTTGTGTATTCGTTTCCTCAACTATATTTTTACTCTTGATAAATTTATCGTAAATAAGGTTGATCACTATACTAAAGAAAAGTAATTGTAATAAAAAACCAATAAACATTTCTAACACAACTATAAAGCGTATATTTCCATTAGGAATTACATCACCATACGATCCACCAAAGAAAGTAGTGCCACTTAAATATAGATAATCACCTAAATCATTCAGATGATCTGTCCCGCCATTTACGGAAATATGATCTCCTATAACTTCTTTGTCGTCAGTGTATATTTTTCCCGAAAAGAAATCCTCTTGAGTTATATGAACTATTCGTGGATTATCAAATACAGCATACACAAATGTAAAATAAGAAATAACTACTAGGACTGACCCGACAATGAGGGCACTTAACTTCTTGATATTCAATATTTCTATGTGTTTCAATATGAATTTAGATAGAATGTAAAAAATAACTAGTATGATAATTAAACAGATTCCTAAATATATCATAGCAGCCATTTTATATTGAATCGCTACTATGATCACTGGAAAAGGAATAAACAATAAGGAAATGAATCCATAGAACAATCCTGACCAACTCGGAATATTTGATAACTGTTTTATAGTGAATAGCAAGTACATCAAGTTAACTATACTAATTACCGCTAATACTTTATATATTCCTTTCCCCATAATAACTTCCGAATTGCTTATCGACTTGCTTTGATAACGGATGCCCCAAATCCCTGATTGATTATCTTTAGCCATCTTTTCCGCATGTAAAAAACGCATTTTATAGTCTGGTTTAATTAGGTCGTCCATATTAGCTAAACCTTCCGCAACAATTAACTCATTTATAGTTAGATCATCATCAGCTGAAAAAGATATGAGATAGTCGTCCTGTTCAACTTCCTTCAAGTAAATAGTTTTGTTTAATAGAATCTTTTCAATTTCATTTACAGCATCTTGCTGATCAAAAGTAACTATATCCTCCACAAACAGTACTGCGTCTTTTATTTTTTTAGATTCTATTTTTAGTGGAGCCTCTTCAAAATTCCCTTTAAACTCTTCGTACTCTTCGAACATACTAGTTGAGATGCCATAAAGATGAATTCGATTCGTGTCATTGACTTCTATAGTATAAGGATCGATAATCTTCGTCACAGTATTCTCTTCAGCGGATGACACATCGGGAAATAAAATGATAAATAATACGACTACACATAGCTTGAATATCTTCACTTATACACTCCTCATGTTTTTTTATACGGAGAGGCTTACAGTTTGATTTTTATGTACAGATATCTTTTACAAATTACAAACACCCCAAACTCTACCTGAAATTTGGGGTGTTGAACTTATTACAACCATCATTTATAAAATTCTATCAAAGTTAAACAAGAATCCTATTTCGAATCCGCCCTAAACCCCGATTTATCATAGCCATATTTATCATAACCATTTCTATCGTAGCCTAACTTATTAAAGCCTCTTCGGTCATAGCGCTCTTCATCATAGCCCGACTTATCGTATCCTTCATCATCGCGATCCGTCCCGTTTCGGTGAATCCCTTGAGGAGTAAAGCCGTTGCAATCGAATCCTTTAGTATCATATTTCGTACCGTTCGCATGTTTGCCATCCCGATTGAAACCGTGTGGATCGTAGCCGAAACGATTATAGCCGTCTTTATTGAAGCCATTCTTATCATATCCTTGCAGATTAAAGCCTTTCTTGTCATAGCCTTGTCGGTTTCGGCCGTTCTTGCCAAAGCCTTCTCGGTCGACACCTGCTTTATTGAAGCCATCGCGATTATAACCTTCGCGGTCGATGCCATGCTTATTGAAACCATTTACATCATAGCCTTCACTATCGTAGCCGAGCGAATTAAAGCCGGATGCATTGTACCCTGCTTTGTCAAAACCATCTCGATTGTACCCGTGCTGATCATAACCCGCTTCATCATACGTTTTTTCGCTGATATGGCCACCATCCCGTGTAAAACCTTCACGGTTGTATCCTCTTCTATTAAAACCTTGTTCATCAAAGCCTTCTTGGTCATACCCTTGTTCGTCAAATGAACTGTTATTTTTATGGACACCTTGGAAATCAAAACCGCTGCCATCATACATCGTGCCATTCATATGCTTGCGATCGCGATTGAAGCCTCTTTTATCGTAACCAAATTTATTATAGCCTTGACGATTGAAGCCGTTCTTATCGTAACCCAAGTTATTAAACCCGTCTGTCCGATAACCTTGTGCACTGACACCGTATTTATTGAAGCCATATTTATCATAGCCTTGTTTATTGAATCCTGCCCGATTGAAGCCGTTGACATCATAACCTTCTTTGTTATAGCCATTTTTGTGATAGCCTTGGCGATTGAAGCCATCCGCTTTATAGCCGTCTTTGTCATAGCCTTGCACGTTATAACCGTTCTTATTATAACCGTTTGCATCATAGCCGTAGCGATCATAACCCGTCCGATCAAAGCCTGCTTTATTAAAGCCCGTTGCCTTAAAGCCTTCTTTATCATAGCCTTGATTGTCATAGCCGTTTTTATCGAAGCCCTGTGCATCAAAACCATATTTATCAAAACCACTAGCATTATATCCATGTTCATTAAACCCATGACGATCATAACCAAACTTATTGAACCCTTGTCTATCGAAGCCCTCACTGTTATAAATCGTTCTATCTGGTTCAATGTTTTTATTGTTTAACGGATCCCCATAATTCATGTCGTACCCCCGCATAATTTGTTTTCGAATTCCAACTCTCTATGCATCATACTACAAAAAGGGAGTAAACTCATCAAGTTTCGCAGTATGACGATACGTAGGAA
Source organism: Sporosarcina ureae (assembly GCF_002109325.1). Lineage (GTDB taxonomy): Bacteria > Bacillota > Bacilli > Bacillales_A > Planococcaceae > Sporosarcina > Sporosarcina ureae_C. Next base: position 925,734 of record NZ_CP015348.1, read on the forward strand.
GTGAATGAATATGGGCAGGAGCACAAAAACCTACCAGATTATTTTTCTGATAGGTTGAATAAACATATATTTTAAGCTGTAATCTGTACATTTCTTTTCATTTCGATACTTAGTCGAATCAATGCTTCTCGATCTACCATGCGCACGTCATGCAGGTGTATACGTCACTGCCTACCTGAAACTTGAAAACGGCGTACCGGCAGACACAATAATAAATCCAACCACTTGATCTAGTAATTTTTGCTCTTTCTTCGTTCGATTATTCATAGTGAGTCGCTCACCCTTCATTTTAAGGAATACTGTTATTCATCGTATTGTACGAAATCCATCCCACGTAAGAACCTTCATTTGTGTAGGCTCTCACTTTACACCACGTTCTACTAGCACTCTCTACGTGCGTCTCCAAAATATATACTTCAGTTCCTTTATACAATACTATTCCCACATTCCCACCTAAAGTAGGCGCATCTCTTAGATTGGCGATTTTACTCGTTGTATAAAGAGTTTTATTCACCAAATTAGCACCCGTTATTCTCGCTTGTTCTAATTCCCACTTACCTGTTTCCTTACTTTTAGCACTTGCTATGGCTATGGCTTCTTGTTTTCTCTTTTCATCTTCAATCGCTTTTGCCTGTTTTTCTTCTTCGCTCTTCGCTTGTGCAATCTTTTGATCTTCTTCTGCTTTAGCTACGGCGTTTTTCTTAGTAACATCTTTTTCTATAGCTAGTAAAGTGTCCTTTAAATTGCTGATTCTTGCAGAGCCTGGAGCTGCTTTCAGATACGCATTCACGATGTCATGAGCTTCATCGAATTCTTGATCCCCTATCAATTCTTCAATTTCGGCAGCAGTCACATCTTCAATGTCTTGTAATTCAGTTGTTGCTTTTTCATATAATTTGGTATCGTTCTCAGGCACTTTTGAAAAATACTTCAGCGCTTTGTATCGATCATTATGATCTAGTGACTCCATGCCTCGCTCATAATTTTCATTTGCTTCCATTAATTCAATCGCATTTTCACGCTTTGCCATTACATCGTCCGAGTATTTCTTCGTTAGCATCGTGTCATAGATTGCGATGCCATTTTCATACTTTCCTATCGCAACCAATGAATCTGCTTGCTTGATCGTTTTATTGTCTTTAATGACAGTGAATAAAAATACACTTACCGCAATGACTGCCACGGATAATATAGTTAAAATGATTTTATTTTTATTGCTTTTAGCGTTTGTGGAACTAGTACTCCTCTTTTCCATTCTTCCCAACCCCTTCCGATTGACTATATGTACGTGTAAACTGTGTGAATGGATAATGTGTGGCGACTGATTTCATTGGACATCTTTCATTGCCCCCACAATAGTAATCAATTTCTAGTAGAATTTAGCATTTTATGAATCTATCATACTATGGAATAACGCAAACTGTACATAGAATTCTCTAATTATTTGAAGTGCGAAACAGAATATACACAATGCTTCAACACACGAGCATACGAGTAAATAATGAAATATAGTCAACCTACTTCTAAGCTGCATTGAATTTGTCTTTTCACACACAAAAGCCCACCAGTTTAAACTGATAGGCTTTTGACATCATCATCTTTTCCTATATATCACCGTTACTTCGCGTGATACTGGCGATGCAGCTCATGAACTTGCTCTGCTAGTTCTGGAACAGGCCCTTCCACTTCCGCGTTCAAAATGACACCCTCGATCGGAATCGATTGAATGCTTTGGGATTCGACCCCCAGTTCTTTCTTCCACTCTGATAACTGTTTGGATGAACTCGCATACACGATTTTCCCTAGACCGACTAATCCATGAGCAGCCGAGCACATCGGACAATGCTCTCCGGAAGTATAGACGACTGCGTTTTTCTTTTCTTCAGCTGTCATATTTTCGCCAGCCCAACGTGCCAAAGCAAATTCAGGATGTTGCGTCGCGTCACCGTTTCCTACCCGATTACGATCCTCAGCCAACACCTTGCCTTCAGCTGAAACAAGTACCGAACCAAACGGCTGATCACCGTGGTCTACTGCTTCTTTCGCCAACTCCACACATCTTTGTAAATGCCGTAAATCCGTTTCATTGATCATAATAAAATCCTCCTTATTCACTTACTAGTTTGTTGTCCAATCATGTAATAACTTTCTGCTACCTTCAATAATATCAGGTGCAGTCACGCCATATTCCGAATGAAGAGCCGACTGATTTTCACCAGCTGACGCATGCAAGTAAGTTGCCGCAATCAACGCTTGTTTTGGTTTAGCTCCTTGAGCAAGGAATGAGGCGATCAAACCCGTCAGCACATCCCCCGATCCGCCTTTGCCAAGCGCGCTACTACCTAAGGGGTTAATATACACTTCCCCTTCAGGTGTCGTGATAACCGTACGATGCCCTTTCAACACTAAATACAGCCGATGCTCCAACGCAAATTGTTTCGCTATATCCAATCGATTCGCTTCCACGTCCTGTACGGTCGTATTCAGCAAAGCACCCATTTCACCAGGATGCGGTGTAAACACTACAGGGCCATCATATACACTAATTATGTCCAGCAGATCGCGTGATAAATACAACCCATCCGCATCGACTACAACCGCTTGTCCGTCCAATGAATGCCATAGACTTTTCATCCACTCTTCACCGCCTGCAAATCGACTCAACCCAGGTCCGACCGCCACTACGTCATACGAATTGAATGATTCTTGCTCACATGAAGTTACAGCGAGATGACCATCCGTTTCTGCCATTGGCCAAAACAGTGCTTCGGGTAACTGCGTAGCCGCCATCGGATAGATCCCTTCTGGAACACCGAGCGTCACAAGCCCCGCACCCGAATGCAATGCAGCTTTAGCAGTGAAGATTGGTGCACCTACATATGACTTCGAACCGCCCAGAACGAGCACATGACCGAATGTTCCTTTATGTCCATGTTTTGGTCGTTTCGGCAACGCATGGATGGCATTGTTTTCCGTAATCACTTGTGGCAGTTCCAGTGTAAGCTCGTCAGCTATAGAAGATGGGACTGAAATATCAACTACTTTCCATTCGCCGATATGCTCTGGTCCTTGCTGCAGGAAGAATCCAACCTTCGGGGCAACGAACGTAATCGTATAATCCGCTCGTATAGCTATATCTGCCACTTCTCCAGTATCGCTATTTACCCCGGATGGAATATCTACCGAGACGACTCTACTCCTTGATGAATTGATTAGCTCTATAACTGAGCGAACAGGCTCACGTAGTTTGCCCGTACATCCTGTTCCTAACAACGCATCCACAATGATGACGTTTTCACTTAACAATAGCTTTATATCCGGAATAAGTTCTTCTATAAAAGGCACCATTTAAAGTTTTCGATTCTTGTAGACATCATAATGAACTTTCGCATCGCCTTGCAAGGAGGATGTATTGGTAACGATAAGCATGCAAGATTTGCCTTCATCCTGTAATCGGCGAGCGATAACAAATCCGTCTCCGCCATTATTACCTGCACCTGCGAACACGAGGAATCTTGTGTCAGGCTTATCACGGGTCAGTTTTAACAGCTCATCAGTCACTTTCATGCCGGCGTTTTCCATAAGAATCGCCCCCGGCAGTCCAAGCGTTTCAATCGCATAATGATCCATCCGTCGCATATCCTCTCGTCCCACTGCAAACATTGACTTCACTCCCTATAGTTGATGGAATTTTACTGACATCTTGCATACAGTCAAACCTCTCGGATACGCACAGCAGACGGATGGACCAAATCAATCTGCCACCATTTCCATTTAAAATTCAACTTCCCGATGACTGCGATCTGATACACTTTGTCAAACTCAACATCATCTTTATTCGAACCTCTATATATTTGCGTTCTATATTTCCATTCGCCTAACTTATTCTCTGTCCATAATTTGAGTAAGTAATAAGTGAATTTCTTCCCTTTTTTATTTACAGCTTCTTTTTCAGTCACTTCCAATTTAACTTTTCCATATAAAAGACGGATATCTGTTCCGTCAGATGCGTCAATCCAGCTCGTTAAACTTTTTCTTCTGATTGCTTTCACTTCTTGAAGCTCTTTTTTATCCCCATGAATCAACATCGGATTTTGCTCTTCTTTAGTCGTTTTCTGGTTATGATCCTGCTGTCTCGATTGTCGATGTGTATTCTTAAATAGAATGCGCATCATGGAATCCAGCTTATCTTGGACTTTATCGTAGTTGAGATTTTCCACATACTTCTCTATCAATTTCTTAGATGCATACTCATACATATAAGAGCATCCTTCACGATGGTCCGAAGTGGGTTTCTTTTTCAAATGGGTCCTTGCCGAAGATGATTTACTCACTAAAAACAAATCCGCCATTTCACATTCGGGACATCGCATGAAGCCTTCATATGGAGAATAGTCGCCCTGATTAGCAATGGCGTAATCTACTACCTCTTCTATAAAATGATTCTCATCCGTTTTAGTATAATAAAATTCTTCGAAGCTTTTTGATTTCACCATACCATCCCTCCTGCCATAAAATAAAATACTTATATGAGTCCATATTCCGTGTCTATTATCTCATATCTATCTATTCAAATGGTACCAGGACCACAAACAATTCAGAATGTTTATGCTATGATACACATAACCAATACTACTCTATTAAAAGAGGTGAGCGAATGAATTTCATGGCTTGGTTGATTATTGCTTGTGAAATAGGTTTTTGGGTCGTTATTCTTGCCGGTCTTATTACACGCTATGTATTCAACAAAAAACGGCTCGGCTTATTTTTTCTAGCGTTAACACCAGTCATCGATTTACTCTTGCTAGTCGTCACGGCTACCGATTTATATAACGGCGCTGTTGCCACACAAGTTCATGCCATTGCGGCGATCTATCTCGGAGTATCGATCGCATTCGGAAAAAGCATGATTCACTGGGCGGACGAACGCTTTCTTTACTACGTCAAGAAAGAAGGCACAAAACCTGCGAAGAAAACAGGATATGCCCATGCGCGCCATTCCGTAAAAGGTGCGTTGCAACATGTACTAGCATTTATCATCGGTGGCGGGTTCTTGTTTGTCATGATTTACCTAATTGGAGATACCAATAAAACCGAAGCACTTTCTCAAATGCTGAAGTTATGGGCGCTCATCGTTGGCCTTGATATGGTCGTCTCACTCTCCTACTTCATTTGGCCACGGGCTGAAAAAGTTCATCGGCATAGGTAACACGCTGTTCTTAAAGAGATACGAGGTGCGGTACATGCGGAGTAAACAATATGTAGCACGGCAGATTGTAAATCACCTTTTATTTGATGAACAAATTAACAACAGCACATAACTAAATGCGCCACAGCTAATTGTGTTATTAAATTTCCTTATGAATGGATAAGTGGGATGGCACCAGAGAATATATTTCGGGGGAATTTAATACGTCGAAGTTAAAAAAGGGTTTTTATGTTAAAATGGATTGTAAGAGATTGGCTTGTTAAGCAAACGGGCCAGTTAGCTTAAGAAAGAACGTTCAAAGGGGGATTGCAAATTGCAAAAGACAACATATTTATTAATTACAATTTTAATAATGCATTTAATTACAATCGCAAATATAACAATCTTTAATGGGGATTGGAATGGTATAGTGATGGCAGTTAATACAGTTTTACTTGTTCTAGCCTTCGGTTTAGTTTTACCGATAAAGAATAAAAAGAAAGTTAATAATTAACTACTCAATTATCGGGCGCGATTGTCGCATACGCTTTTTGTACTCACTTAGTTGATCTTCGTTACAGCCAGCCACTCCGGGAGGATCAGCGAAAGCCGTAACGAAGAACGGCTTTTGCGAGTAAAAGCGTAGCGTTAGGAGCACATCTTTGCACTAGCCCACCCATAGGACACGCGTCCGGCTGCAACGCAGATCAACAGTTTCAAACCACTACTCCCCTTAGTTCACTCGAGCAGACACTCCAGAAATTTCAGCGAGAGCTGCAGCAATGAACGACTGGTGTCCACCCTCCACCTCATTCAATGTCCATATTTAAGATGTTCCCCGTTACGCACCCCCTACTAAACAACGTAACAATTCCAGAAACCTCTCCATCTCCTCATCTGATGGCTCATTCATTGCCGCCACTTGCAACCAATTACGCGTCTGTAAATAACTACTTTCATAATGCGTGCGGTAGCCATTCAGAAGCAAATCATCACCGAGACGCTTCGAACCTATCTCTTTCGGAAGTACGAACGTCAGAATGCCAGGATTTGTTGACTCTTTCGGCGACAACACCTCCACACCTACCCCTTCTACACCCTCACGCAAACGATCTGCGCAATAGCGAATACGCTGAAAACGGCGTTGCGGATCCACTAATAGATTTTCAAGCGCCTGATGCAACGCAACTACTGCATTAGACGACTGCGTATACGGAATTCCATCGTATTTCCCATATTGACCGAGATCCAAATAGCGCGGAATCGTATCATCCGGCACTATCGCCTCTTGATGGAACACTAGACCAAGCCCCGCGTACGAAGCCAGTCCTTTCCCACTAACTGAAGAAGCGAAATCGACGTCACGCAAATTCACAGGCACTGTCCCGATTGAACTCGCACAGTCCACAGCAATCCGAACAGCACGTGCGCGACAAAGTGCTGTAATCTGTTCCAACTCATGCAACACACCCGTCGACGTTTCACAATGAACCATCCACAGCCAACTATATTCTTGAGCATCCAATTGCTCCGCTAACATTTCCAGCGATAACACTTCGCCCCATTCTTGTTCCAAGCAATCAAAAACTAAACCAAAACGCGTCGCATGATCGCATAACCGTTGACCAAATTCTCCATTGACTACAATGAGTCCCCTTCCCCCAATTCTAGTCAACTGAGCCGCCACCGCATCATTCGCAAGCGTCCCTGTTCCTTGTAACAACTGGACGTAGTTCGCTCCCGTTAAGTCGAGTAATTGACGTTTAACCGTCGCGACTAATCGTGTATATTCAGCCGAACGATGGGAAAATGCGTCACGTGCAAAAGCTTCTTTAACATTTTCAGCAATTTTCGGTGGACCTGGCAAAAAATTCACGACAGGCGCAACGAGACGTTTCGCCGCACTTTTTTCATACGTGGCGAACGACGATATCATCGGCACATATTTCGCTTCCTCCGTACCGACCGGATCGGCAAACGGCTCAAAGCCCATATGATGGTAAAGCTTCAGCTCACGCACTGTACCCGAAATCACCGCGGCATCATATCCCGCTTGCTTGCACCAATTCACTAGCCCCTGCATCAAACCGAAAAATGCACGACCGCGACGATGTGCTCGATCCACTACAAGTAATCTAATTTCTACAGGATGCTGTGGCTTTTGTTCAAGCCATTCCTCAATCGGACCAATCTTTTTATCCAATGAAAACGGACGAACTGAACGCAATGCCAACATCCCAACAATTTCATTGTCCTTCAAACAAACGATGTATGTATTTTCTTCATGAAACGGATCGACCAACAAACGCTGTTCATTGGATGCATGTTGCGGAATTTCTTCCACAAACGCCCGATAATTCAACTGATGAATTCGCTCCGCATCTTGTGGAAGTACGGCAAGCCGATAATAATAGGTCATACTGATTGCCTCCAATGCTAGTTAATGAAATAACTACGATGTGTATAGACGACTAGCGCAACCAAACAGATAGCAACAATTCCCGCCCATTCACCGTAGCCAATAAAAATAGCTGGAATAATGGCCGACAGTCCAAGCACAGCCGCTTTCGTTTTCTGACGAATCCACGAGTACAACAGCCCTGAAAAAATAAGGGCTAACAGCAAGACAAGTGGCTGAAAGACGATCATACCGCCGAGTAAAGAAGCCGCCCCTTTCCCTCCACGCAAGCGATGAAACAGCGGAAAACAATGCCCAAGTATGACCGCGAAAAGCATCAACAATATAAGTTCGGGACTGAATCCAAGGGCACGCGAGACGAGGATCGGCAATGCCCCCTTGGCCGCGTCAAGAAACAACACAATAAAGAACATCGACTTACCGAGCACTCTCCCTGCATTACGCGCTCCTGGATTTCCACTACCTTCTACACGTAAATCTAGTCCTTTTCTTTTTCCTATATAAAGCGCAGGCAATATGCTACCGACAACGTACCAAATGATGAAGAAAATGATGAGCTGTAACAAACTTTGGCCTCCAACTATGTTTCTATATACTAGTATCTTTATGTAAATACATAATCTACTTTAATTATATAGTGAAGTGCATCTTTTTCAAATTGTAAATACAAAAAGCAACTCCGAAATTCTCTAATTGCATTACCTCCTTCTATCTATTCCCCTACTAGGTACCAATAATCATATTCTCACTAATCTAGTTTATGAATGAAGGAGGCGGGTAGAAAACACATATAATATGAAAAGGAAGTGATGGTATGAAAGCAGTAACATTTCAAGGAAAGAAGTCGATGGTCACAAAAGAAGTGAAAGCTCCGAGTATCCAAGAAAATAGTGATGTAATCGTACGCATTACGACAAGTGGTATTTGCGGATCGGATTTGCATCTGTACCATGGTGGGATTGTGCCCGAGAAAGATTATGTAGTCGGTCATGAACCGATGGGGATTGTCGAAGAAGTAGGTTCTGAAGTGAAAACATTAAAGAAAGGCGATCGTATCGTCGTTCCTTTTAATATAGGCTGTGGAGAATGTTTCTTCTGCCAACACGAAATGGAAAGTCAATGTGACGAATCCAATCCGCACGGTGAAGTAGGTGGGTTATTTGGTTTTGCTGAGCCAAACGGGAACTTCCCGGGAGGTCAAGCCGAATATTTACGTGTTCCATACGCAGATTTCACGTCATTTAAAGTACCGGAGAACAGCGAACTAGATGACGAGCATCTTGCCTTACTATCTGATGTTATTCCGACAGCGTATTGGAGTGTACTTCATAGCGGATTGAAAAAAGGCGATACCGCAATTATTCTTGGCTCCGGACCTATTGGATTAATGGCGCAGAAGTTTGCTTGGATGCAAGGCGCGAAACGAGTCATTTCAGTGGACCATGTAGATTATCGTTTAGACCATGCCAAGAAGACGAATAAAGTAGAAACGTATAATTTTAAAGAACATGACGACATCGGCAAATTATTGCATGAAGAAACGAAAGGTGGCGCAGACGTCGTCATTGATTGTGTAGGAATGGACGGAACTGTACAACCAGGCGAAACATTCAGATCTAGTGGAGATAACCAATTTGGAACGATCAGCCCGATTGTCACGGCTTCACAAGTCGTAAGGAAATTTGGTACGGTGCAATTGACAGGTGTCTATGCGACAGACGCCAACAACTTCCCACTGGGTGATTTCTTCACACGCAATGTTTCTTTGAAAATGGGACAAGCGCCCGTTATTCACTTAATGCCTGAGTTATTTAAAAAGATCGAAGCAAAAGAATTCGATCCGACAGATATTATTACGCATAAAGTAAAATTGGAAGACGCAGCAGATGCTTATTCTATTTTTGATAAGAAAGAAGACGGTTGTATCAAAGTATTGATTCAGCCTTAATATAAAAAACGCGATGAGTTGTTCATCGCGTTTTTTTATACCTAATATGCTGTTCCATCTTACTCGCCTGCTTTGTTTCATAGCCCCATATTCTTCGCAATAATCACTTTCATAATTTCATTCGTCCCGGCATAAATCGAACTGACTGCCACATCGCGATACCTTCTAGCGATTTCGTATTCTTCCATATAGCCATAGCCACCATGAAATTGCATACACTGAATCGCCACGTCTTGTGCCAAATCACTCGTCCACCATTTCGCCATCGATACTTCATCTACGACGTTTTTGCCTTGAATATGCTCGATAATTAAACGATCAACAAATGTTTGACCAATGATGGCCTTCGTTTGCATCTCTGCCATTTTAAATTGCGTATTTTGGAAATCACCGATCCGCTTGCCGAAAGCCTGTCGCTCTTTTACATACGCTAATGTAATATCTAGCATTTTCTGTACAGAAGCTACACTTTGAATGGAGCACATTAACCTTTCTTGCTGGAGTTTCTCCATCAAATAGTAGAACCCTTTCCCTTCCTCACCCAGAAGGTTTTCTGCCGGAACCGCTACATCTTCAAATATCAATTCACTCGTGTCATTCGCATGCTGTCCTACTTTATTGAGTTTCTTCCCTCTTGTAAACCCAGGCATTCCTTCTTCCACTACGAGCAAGCTGATGCCTTTATGAGCAGGTGACGCGGTAGGATCCGTTTTACAGACGACAATAACGAAGTCGGCAGAAGAGCCATTCGTGATGAATGTCTTTTCTCCATTAATAATATAATGGTCTCCCTTTCTTATCGCAGTCGTCCGCACTGCAGCGAGATCGGAACCTGTGCCTGGCTCCGTCATTGCAATGGCACTAATCATATCTCCGGTTACAGCTTTCGTGAGCCAACGCTCTTTCTGTTCGGCCGAACCAAAGGATTGTATATAAGGAATGACAATATCATTATGCAATCCAATTCCACCGATGCCGCTTGCCACTTTTTCAAACTCTTCATTAATGACGACAGCATAGCCAAAATCCGCGCCTATCCCGCCGTATTTTTCTTCAACGGATGGTGCGATCAATCCTTGGGCGGCAGCTTTCTTCCAAAATGATCGAGGCACTTGCTGTGCTTTCTCCCACTCATCTATATAAGGTACGGCTTCCTTCTGCAAAAACTTCTGCACTGATTTTCGGAGCTGTTCATGCTCTTCCGTCATAAATGGTCGCTTCATGCATCCGCCACTCCTTTACTCTCCTGTAAGAAAGCTTCTATTTTTATACGTGAGGATTAACAGGTCGATTGGAAACTAGTGCTTCCCGAATACGATATTTCAATACTTTCCCTGATGCATTTCTCGGGATCTCTTGTTCTTCGATAAATTCAACTGGCACTTTATAATCCGCTAAATGGGTTTTACAGAACGCTTTTAACTCTGCATAATCGAGCGTCTCGTCTTTCTTTGCTACTACAATCGCGACTACTTTCTCTCCCCACACCGGGTCCGGTAAGCCGACCACTGTTGAATCTAGCAGTTGAGGATGTCTATACAGCGCTTGTTCTACTTCCGTTGAGTAGACATTCTCTCCTCCAGAAACGATCATATCTTTCTTTCTGTCTACTAATGTAACGAAACCGTCTTCGTCGATCGTCGCCAAATCACCGGTATAGAGCCAACCGTTCCGGATCGCTTTCGCCGTTTCTTCTGGTTTATTATAATAGCCTTTCATGACCATCTCGCTTTGGATAATAAATTCTCCTACTTCACCAGGAAGTATATCCTCATCATGATCATCCACCACGCGTATTTCCGTGTTCAGCGAAGCTTTTCCACCCGTACCGATTTTATCTTTATGATCTGCTGGCAGAAGAAAAGCACCACCACCTGGTCCGCCTTCTGTCTGACCACACATATTGTAAAACTGGTCTGTACTGAAAAGTTTCATGATCTGTTCCAACAAAGCGACAGGCATCGGCGCCGCACCGTATCCACATCGTGTAACAGAAGATAGATCGTATTGCTGTTTATCTGGAACTTGCAGCAAGAAATTATACATCGTCGGCACACCGAAGAAGAAGCTGATTTTATATTGATCGATTGCTTGTAATACTTTTTGAGGTTCGAAGTTTTGATGAACGACTTGCGTGCAGCCTAAATAAATTCCTGGTACGAGAAATAAATTCAATTGTGCGGAATGAAACAACGGTGCCGCATGAAGCAATATGTCATCGGGATTGATTTTGAGGATTAAAGAGGTGTTAAAGGCGACATGAAGCACACGGTGATGATCAAATAACGCGCCTTTCGGATAGCCAGTTGTACCGGATGTATATAATATTTCTGCATCATCCGCTTCATCGACAGAGATCTCGGGATCATCTGTACGATTTTGTACTACATCTTGATAAAGGACTTGGTCACTTATTGCTGTAGCACCTGTTGTGATTTTCAAATTGATTTTGCTATTTGTCGCTGTTGCTTGATCGATTAACGAAGCATACTCTTCATCAAACAGCACAACACTTGCATCACTGTCATCCAAAATATACGACACTTCAGTAGCGGTTAAGCGGAAATTCACGGGTACTGTAATAGCTCCAGCTTTCAATATGGCATAGTAGACGATGATAAATGTATCTGAGTTTTTCATCATAAGCGCGACTTTGTCACCTTTTTTCACGCCATGCTGAATCAGTCCATGTGAAAGTTTATTCACCTCTTGATTCAGCTCGCGATACGTATAACGTCGATCCTCATAAATAACTGCTGTTTTCTCAGGTATTCTGCGCGCGTTACGGGAAAGTGATAATCCGATATCCATTATTGTTGTCCCCTTTCTCTCACTAAACTTCCTGTCGTTTACATACCGCCTACCGATTTTTCTAGTATCCCCGAAGAACTTCTTCTGTATGTTCACCTAAACTTGGAGCAGCGCCTTTAATTTTCCCTGGTGTTCGCGATAGCTTAATAGGCGTACCGATATGCTGGATTACTCCGAGCACGGGATCCTCTATTTCCTGAATCATGCCACGCGCTTTCACGTGCGGATTCTCTACCACTTCACCAAATGAAAGAATGGGTGAGACACATGCAGAGATCTGTTCGAAAATCTCCATCCATTCCTCACGTGTTTTCTGCCACATAATTTCCTGAATTTCTTTTTTCATCTGTGTCTGCACATCGATCGGATCACGGACCTTTGGGACGAACTCTTCTTTTCCAATCACCTGACAAAACTCACGCCAAAATTTCGGTTCGAGTGCGCCGACAGACAACCATTTTTGATCTTTCGTTTCATAGACTGCATAGCAAGCAAGCTTTCCACTTAAATCCAGTTCGCCTCTTTTTGACTCCTGCCTCGACGCAAGAAAGTTCGGGAAGAATGTTGGCATCCAAGATATCGCCCCATCCATCATGGAGATATCGACCATTTGGCCTTTTCCTGTCTTCTGTCTCTCAAACAATGCAAGCAGAATTCCCATCGCCGCTGGATATGCCCCGCCACCAATATCCGCGATTTGTGTGGCTGGAATTTGCGGCGCACCTCCTTGTTCCCCCATCATATTTAGCAATCCTGCGTAACTGAGAAAATTCACATCATGTCCCGGCATCTCCGCGTATGGACCCTCCTGCCCATAACCCGTGATCGCACAGTACACTAGACTCGGGTTAATTTCATTCAACGTTTCATAATCTAGCCCCAACCGCTTCATCACGCCAGGACGGAATGACTCAATCACCACATCCGAATCTTTCACGAGCTGTAAGAACTTCGCTTGATCCTCTGCCGCTTTTAAATTAAGGCAAATACTCTTCTTACTACGATTCAATGAATGAAACAGCGCACTATCTTCCCCTAGCTTCGGATATTCCGCCCGCGCATAATCACCCACGTTAGGCTCTTCCACTTTGATCACCTCTGCACCAAAATCGGCAAGAAGCATCGAACAGTATGGCCCTGGTAATAAGCGAGATAAATCCAGTACCCGAATAGCGTCTAATGGCAATGAAATCCCTCCTCTCTACGTCTTGACTAGCGTGATCAGCAGTTACTCCAACCTTTCCAAAATGGTCGCATTGGCCATGCCGTGACCTTCACACATTGTCTGCAAACCATAGCGGCCACCTGTTCGTTCGAGTTCACTCATCATCGTGATCATCAAACGTCCGCCGCTTGCACCGAGTGGATGACCTAGAGCGATAGCCCCGCCGTTAGGATTTAACTTCTTTGGATCTGCACCTGTTTCTTTCAACCATGCGATCGTCACAACAGAAAACGCCTCGTTTACTTCAAACACATCGATATCCTCCATAGTCAGTCCCGACTTTTCCAATGCTTTTTGCGTAGCAGGTATTGGCCCTGTTAGCATAAGTGTTGGATCGGAACCTACGACTACACGCGTGAGTACTTTAAACTTCGGCTTCAATCCAAGTTCTTCTGCTTTTTCACGTGACATCAACAAAATCGCATTGGCACCGTCGCTGATTTGGCTCGAGTTTCCTGCCGTCACATCGCCATTTTCTCTAAAAGGAGTTTTCAACTTGCTGAGCTTTTCCATCGTCGTATCTTCCCTCGGTCCTTCATCATCCTTCACGGTTATGTTTGTACCGTCAGGAAGTGTGACCTCGATTGGCATGATTTCGCTATCAAACCTACCTTCTTTTCGAGCAGCGATAGCTTTCTCATTGCTTTCGAGTGAGTAACGATCCATTTCTTCTCTTGTGATCTCCCACTGTTCAGCAATTCTTTCGGCTGACTCACCTTGGTGAACCATTTCATATTTCGATGTAAGTTCTTCACTGAATGCAACGCCTAGTCGAGTACTGCCCATCGGTACTCGAGACATACTCTCGACGCCTCCTGCCACGACGACATCCATATCTCCACTAATAATCGCTTGCGCCGCGAAATGAACAGCCTGTTGACTTGATCCACATTGTCTATCCACTGTAGTCCCCGGTACTTCAACTGGATATCCTGCCTGCAAAGCAGCGACACGCGCGATATCAAAGGATTGTTCCCCTACTTGCGATACACAGCCGAAGATTACGTCCTCTACTAGTCCGGCATCGATTCCAGCTCGTTTGATTACTTCTGCCAGCGGCTTAGCTGCCAAATCCTCAGCCCGCACGGTACTCAATACACCATTTCTTTTTCCTACTGGCGTTCTTACCCACTCCACAATTACTGCTTCTCTCATGTCGATCCCTCTTCCTTCAATATATTTGTAAGCCCTTACATTTTATTAGATACAAGCAGGTCAGTCTTTACGCATAACGCCTTACTTAGGCTGCATGCGGACTGCGCCATCGAGGCGAATTGTTTCCCCATTTAGCATCGTATTTTCGAAAATACCTTTTACTAGTTGTGCATATTCTTCAGGGTAGCCTAGTCGCGAAGGGAAAGGGACCATCGCCCCAAGAGATTCTTTTGCCTTCTCTGGCAATGAAGCAAACATCGGTGTTTCAAACAAACCCGGTGCGATGGTCATCACGCGGATTCCTTCAGATGCTAAGTCTCTCGCCAGCGGCAATGTCATACTGACGATCCCGCCTTTCGATGCCGCATACGCTACTTGGCCAATCTGTCCGTCAAATGCCGCCACAGATGCTGTATTTACAATAACTCCTTTTTCTCCATTATCATTCGGTTCATTCTTCGCCATATGTTCGGTAGCGAGTCGGATCGTATTAAATGTTCCGATTAAATTTATCTGAATGACTTTACTAAAGTTCTCTAAGTTATGTGCGCCTTTTCTGCCGCTGTACGTTTTCTCCGCGACACCAATTCCCGCGCAATTGACAACTGCATTAATCGTGCCAAAAGTACTGACGGCATGATCTAACGCAGCTTGAACACTTTCTGCGCTAGTGACATCCGTCTTTACGAATGTCGCATGATCGCCAAGCTCCTTCACCAACTTATTCCCTCGATCTTCCTGCAAATCAAAAATCGTAACGTTTCCGCCAGACGCGACGATCTCTCTTGCTGTCGCTTCGCCTAACCCTGATGCGCCTCCTGTAATAACTGCTGATACGTGATCCATATTCATAATATATTCTCTCCCTTTCTCGTCTTTAGGATTTACGATATTAGACTAAGATCTTCAGTAAATAATCGGCAATCGAATTGGCTAACTCTTGTATACTTTTACTACCTTTTGGAGAATACCAAATCACCACATTATTCATGGCACCTAGGATAATATTATTCACAATATTACTATCTACATTTGCAAAACTACCATCCTCAATCCCTTGTTTAATCAGTCCGTCCATGCAATCACTGTATTCATTTCGTAGACGTATGATTTCCTCTAAATGCTCTCCTACGAAAACTTGATCCGGCTTAGCACCTATAAAGAAGTCCGTTCTTTCTGTAATGACATATTCCATATGGACAATCATAGCCTTCCGAAGCTTCGCTATAGAAGGAAGTTCTTCCGCCAACACTTCGTTAAGTTGCTCGATACTTTGTTCTAGAAGTATTTTGTGACTGTCATACACTAGTGCTTCTTTATCTTTAAAATAATAGTAAACGGAACCCTTCGTCATGAGTAACTTCGCTGCAATGTCTTCCATCGTAGTAGCATGATATCCTTTTTCCGCAATCACACTCATAGCGGATTGCCGAATCTCTTCTTTTTTCTTTTCTACTTTCTTCTCTCGTAATGACATGAATTTCTCACTTCCTTCACATTGCCACATCTCGTTGTGTTTACATTCTAAGTTTTCAGAATTTGAATGTCAAGTCAAATTTTAACGTTTGAGTATTCATATTGATAATTATGTATGGGAAGGTACTAGGTCCTGAAAGAGATGTTGCTCCTCTGGGATTCTATATTTCTCTACTATGTAATACAATTGAAGTGGTACCATCCTATTGTCAGAGTAGTCTCTAAACATAGTATTTTATTGTGATACTTGTGATACGATGAATATAGAAAAACAGTAAATTAGAGGGGGTTCTTGATGCAGGGATATATTGCTGTTACAACCATTTCACTATTAATCATACTCGTAATTATTCGGTCGATTCAATTAAAGAAATTCGGCATTAACGTATTTAAATTTGGTCACATGGACAAAAAAGATTTCATCATACCGCCCTTTGCGTTGCTGTTGTTATATTTAATCACTTCAAACGCTTTTAATTTACCAAGGTTGGGAACAGAGCTATTTACTAACGGCATTGTGGGGTGGATTGGTGTCGCCCTTTGCTCCGCTGGACTTTTGCTATTCCTTTATAGCTTAATTTCATTCGGGAAAAGCTTTAGGGTAGGCATTGATGAAGAGAGCCCAGGTACACTGATTACTACTGGCGCTTTTTCCATTAGTCGAAACCCGATTTATACTGCTTTTGGAATGGTCTTATGTGGTGAATTTCTCATTTACCCCAATTGGATCCTATTAATATATTTGATTTCAGCTTTTTGGTTATTTAATCGACAAGTACGACTCGAAGAACAGTCTTTAGTAAAAATTTATGGAGAAGAGTACGTACAGTACTGCCAAAACGTTCGTCGATACATATAACTAGGACCTACTCTCGAAAAGGAGCTACAAAATGAAAAAATATCAAAAACGTACTATATATATTTCAATTGCCGCACTAGCTTTCTTCTTAGTATTATCTTTACTAACAAAGAATTGGGGTTTCTTTTTATGGAGTTTGCTACCTATCTTTATAGTGTTGATGACTACATTTTCCACAAAGTTCGATAAATGAAATAACGCTGAATAAAAGATTGCCATTACTGGCCAGAATGGGAGTTGATTCAAATGAAAAATATCAAACTGATTTTTAAAGCAGTTGCATTGGCAATGGGTGTTAGTACACTTGTTTTAAGTATTTTAGGGGATGTATCTGTAGATACCGCCATCACACTACTGTCCATTGGTGTTGCTTGTCTAGCAATTGTCCAACTACAAGACAAAGAAAAGTAACTATCACTATAAGCACCAGGTCCCGACATTATTCTGAATCGGCCTTCCGTTGTGTAGCGTTCGGATACCTCGATCATTGAAAAAAGCACCAGCCCTCAAACAATATTCATTGTTTAAGAATCTGGCGCTCACTAAAGAGTCTAACTATTGACGAAAGTCATTCATTTTCTGTTATTTAAAATTCGCATAAAACTCTTCTGGTACCACTTGCAAATCAATTCCCCAAAGAAGTGGTAGTAAGAAGTAGGCAGCTAATACAATGAGAATTAGCACAAACACATTAATGATAAATCCAACGCGTACCATTTCACTTAAGCGGAGTTTCTCCGTAGCGAAAATGATAGCATTTGGTGGTGTACCTACTGGCAACATAAATGCACAGTTTGCAGCCATGGCAGCGGGTACCATCAATGCATACGGGTGGATATTCATTGTTAGAGCTAGAGCAGCCAATATAGGCAGAATCATTGTAGCGGTCGCTGTATTGGAAGTGAACTCCGTTAAAGCTAAAACAAGGAATGAGGAAGCCGCAATGATCACAATCATATGAAGTCCTTCCAAAGCCGTCAATTGCGATCCAATCCATTCAGAAAGCCCCGTTTCACGGAAACCTGCTGCGATCGCTAGTCCTCCACCGAACAACAACAAGATGCCCCATGGAATTTCTTTGGAATCTTCCCATCCTAGAATACGTTTGCCGAATTTCTTGGAAGTTGGAATAGTAAACAACAATGCTGCAGCTATTACCGCAATCATGCCGTCTTTTAATGACGGAAGAATATTAATCCAAAGGAATTCTCGTGTAATCCACATAAACGCCGCAAATGCGAAAACAGCTCCCACTGCTTTCTCTTCGAATGTCATCTTCCCTAATGCTTTCCGTTCTTCTTGGATCACTTCTTTTCCACCCGGAAGACCTTTAATATTCATCTTAAAAGCAAATCGTCCCAGATAGATCCATGTCGAAAACAAGAGAACTATAACAATAGGTACCGCGATCAGCATCCAACCTGCGAAGGATATCTCGACACCGAATAATTCTTTTACTTGTGCCGCCAGAATAATATTGGGTGGTGTACCTATTAACGTACCTAGTCCACCAATCGTTCCTGCGTAACCAATACCGAATATAAGTGTCTTTTCAAACTTCGGCAGTTCTTTTTCTTCCGGTGTGCCCTTTAAAGCGGCTGCCACCTGAGCGGTAATCGCCAAGCCCATCGGAATCATCATCATAACTGCTGCGGTATTAGAAACCCACATCGATAAAAATGCGGTCGCAGTCATGAAACCAAGCAAAATCCGCTGCGTTCCTGTACCGATGAACGCGATAATACCAAGTGCAAGTCGTTTATGTAAGTTCCATTTTTCCATCGCTGTGGCAATAAAGAATCCACCTAAAAACAAGAAAATAATATCATTACCGTACGAAGAGGTTACTGCATCCGCTTCCATAGCGCCCGTTAACGGTAATAAAACGATAGGAAGCAACGAAGTGACGGGAATCGGAATCGCTTCAGTAATCCACCAAGTCGCCACCCACAGAGTCACCGCAAGCACCGATTTCGCTGCCGGATTCATCCCTTCAGGAGATAAAAAGAACATCATAATAATAAATAAAAGCGGACCTAGAATTAGACCGACGCGTTGGACGGTAGAATAGGACGTACTTTTATCCGAATTCTGATCAGGAGGTTGGGGCGAAGCCTGTTGCCCACCTACTTGTACGTGATCTTGTGCGGTCGTTAGTTTTTTCTTATGTGAAAAGAAATTCAATAAATCTTTCGCCTGATTATGTGAACGCCATAATCTTTGCCAAGTAGTTGATGCCATTTCCTTCATTGTTATCCCTCCGAAAACGCTTTCTTCATAGAAAACTATAAGTGAGATAATTCAGGAAATATACGTTGCGTAACTAAGTAAATACTTTTGTAACTAAAAAAAGCAACACGAGCAACAGCGAACTTCTCGCTACATTGCTCGGATGCTTAGTCATGAAACAGAAATATTATTCACGTAGGAGTGATTGAAGGATATACACTTTTTCAAGTCGCAGTCGGTAGTTCGTTAGCGGACGACCTGTTTCCTGATACACTACATCGGTATCGATTAGTTTATGTGCCACTAGATAATGTAAATACTTTCGTGTCGATACGCTCGAAACCCCAATATCGTCTGCGAGCTCCGCTGTAGAAAATGTACTTCCTTGCCATGCGATAATTTTCTTGGCGATACGAGTGAATGTCGTTTTCGTCAGACCTTTCGGCAATTCAAATAGGTCACTGTTTATTCGATCTGAAGCATGAAGCAAATTATCAATTTCATCCTGGCTAATTTCGTCATGCTGATTCATCAAATAAAATTGCTTTTTAAACTGCAGCAAGGCATTCTGAAACCGTTCAAAAGTAAATGGCTTGATCAAGTAGTCAACGGCTCCATAGCGAAGCGCCTGTTGTACAGAGTCTTTATCATTAGCTGCTGTGATCAAAATCACATCTACCGAGTCGCCTTCTTTCCGAAGTTCCGTTAATAAATCGAGTCCAGTCGGTCCTTTCATATAGACATCCAGTAAAATGAGATCCACTGGCGAAGACTCCAAGAACGTCCGACCTTCGGCTACATTTTTCGCAAAGCCTGCTATTGTAAAGCCTGGAATGCTTTCTAAATAAATCCCATTAAATTTCGCTACCATAGGATCATCTTCAATTATTAACACTCGAATCATCATTCTTCACCTGTATATGGCACACGAACCGTAAATTCTGTCCCATTCCCTTTCGTAGAAGATACCGTCCACTCGCCGTTTAATTCATCCAATGCGATTTTAGCTAAATACAATCCATATCCATGCCCTTCTCCTTTGGACGAGATTCCCTGTTCAAATACTTCTTCTATATTTTCTAAAAGGATCCCCGGCCCATTATCTCGTACGCTGAATTGTAATTGTGACGCTACGTAATCCAGAGTCAATTGAACCTCACCGTCGACTTGTTCACTTACCACGTCGCAAGCGTTGTCGAGTAAATTCCCTACTATAGTAATGATCTTGTCCATATGCTCCATCTTTTGTAACGGAGGCAGCGGATGATTTCCATCTAACTTGATAAGTATGCCTGACTCGCGTGATTCACTTAATTTGCTCATTAAATAGCCCGCGATGACAGGATCTTTAACAAGTCTAGATACGACACCTGTTTCCTTTTGGTACGTATCTGAAATATAAGACGTATACTCTTTTAACTCATCATAGGATTTCGTATGAACCATTGCCATGATGACATGTAGTTTATTCATGAATTCATGTGTTTGATGTCTTAATGTTTCCGCATATATTCTAGCGCCAGTTAGTTGTTCCACTAGGGAAGTGAGTTCGGATTTATCACGGAATATAGCAAGTGCACCGACTAACTGATCATTGGAAATGACAGGTACTTGCGTCACTACGACATCTAGCCCATTTAATTTCAGCTCTTGATCATACTGGGGCTTTTTATCTTCGAGCATCTGCTGCAGAGGAAGTGACGGAACAAACGATTGAATCGACTTTCCAAGAGGATTGCCTTCTACACCCGCCGAACGGAAAAGTGTAATAGCCGCTTGATTCACTAACACAATTTCTGCTTGATCATTAATCGCAATAATCCCGTCACGAACCGCTTCTAGCATCGCTTCTCGTTCGCGAAGTTGCTGGGCGATTTCCCCCGGTTCCAGTCCAAATAACGTACGCTTCACTTTTCTTGCCAATAAAATAGCGCCCACTAAACCGATCAGTAAACCAAATCCAATTCCAATAAAACTAGAATTGACGCTTTCTAAAACAGCGGAACGGACGTTATCCATCATAATACCGACCGCAACCACACCGATAATCTGACCTTCCGCCCAAATGGGAACGAACGCCCTCATCGATTTCCCAAGCGTCCCTGTCGCCATCGACGTATACTGCTGCCCGTCAAAAGCCAAGTCTTCGTCACCGCCAACAAAATATTGACCAATACGTTCAGCTACTGGATGGGATTGTCGGATACGTTCAGTATTCATGACGACAATATATTCCACTTGTGTTTCGTCTTGAACCGATTGTGTAAACGCCTGAATTTCCTCAATCGGCCCTTTTCCTGTTAAACCATCAATGACCGACTGTGTATGGCTTATCGTGATGGCGATATTCATCGCTTTTTCCGATTGTGAATCCCTCGCCCGATCCGCTGCACTGCCTCCAATTAAAAAACCAGTGACAGAAAGAGAAACGAAGACCACTAGACCGACCAAAGCAGTCAACCAGACTTGCATACTAATCGGTCTCTTATTATGTTTTTTCATTTTTTCACCCGAGTGTTTGTATAGTAGTTTCTTCTATACTAAGCATATACCAAAATGAGAGGCGTGGGTAGCGCATTTCCTATCGGAGATTCCTAATATAATAGTCTTTCCAAGACCAAACCATTCCTCTGAATTCAACTATCTAAGCCTCTATGTTATGATAGCAGGATCAATTAGAACTTGTCGGTGGAAGGGAAAAATTCTCCAAACCGCAAATTACATACAGTAAAAGAGGAGGAATCATGACGTGAATATTCATCCAATCAAAGCCTTTTCTGATAATTATATATGGTGCATTCAAGAAGAAACAGAGGTAGTTGTGGTGGATCCAGGAAAAGCGAGTGTTGTCCTAGATTACCTTGAAGAAAATCAGCTTCGTTTGGCTGCCATTCTTTTAACGCATATGCATGAAGATCATACTGGCGGAGTACGAGAGATTCTCGCGAGTCATCCGGAATGTCTTGTTTATGGACCGGAAGAAACGAAAGACTTGGTGAATAGTGTGGTAAAGGAAGAGGACTCCTTTAACTTGTTGAGCCAAACTTTCCAAGTCTACGAATCAGGAGGTCATACGCATGGCCACATCAGTTTCTTAATGGGAAATCATCTATTTTGTGGAGATGCCTTATTTTCAGCAGGATGCGGTCGGGTCTTTACAGGCGATTACGAAGCTCAATATGAAACGTTGCAGAAATTTAAGCACTTGGACGATGATATAAACGTTTATGCCGGTCACGAGTATACCGAAACTAATTTACGTTTTGCATACGAAATACAGCCGGATAATAAAAAAATCTCCAACTCATTGGATGAAGTCCAAGAAATGCGTGCTAAAGATCAGCCAACGCTCCCGTCAACAATCGGCAGAGAGAAGGAAATTAACCTCTTTTTGCAAGCGGAAACTTTGGAAGACTTTATCGAATTACGTAACGCGCGTGATAATTTCTAAGACAACTGACTTTGTTCAATCGCATAAAGTGTATTGAAATAGTATCTATGATAAGATTAGGTCAATAAAATCATGGAGGATGATAGTGATGAACCAAGTACTTGTTGAAATTTGTTTACGTGTTAGAGACATTGATGCGACTTTAGATTTTTATACGGAGCTCTTTGATTTTGAAGTAGCCAGTCGCAGAGAATTCCCAGAGCATAAATTTGATTTAATCTATCTAAATTCACCAGGCGCGTCAGTACAAATAGAACTTACGTATAATTATGATGCAGAACCATATGTTATTGGAAATGGTTTCAGTCATTTAGGCGTAACCGCAGATGATTTAGAAAAAATGCATGAAATTTGTAAAGCTTCTCCTTATGAAACAGGTGAGTTAAAAGGACTTGCAGGTGGAGCACCATCTTACTTCTTCGTTACTGATCCTGACGGCTATAGAATTGAAGTAAAGCGTAAGCACTAAAACATTCCAAAAACCAAAATGATTGTAAAAAGCCTACCCCTCGACACTCTTTTACCAAAAATATAAATGAGGGGTAGGCTTTTTTTGTCGTGTTATTTGGTCTGTATTAATAAGGGATTTATATGTAGCCGAGCGCGTGGTGAACCCTCTTCGCTTATTTAAAACCCACATCAGTCGCAGCTATAGAGAGTATAAGAAGTTCAGTTATAAGTGACCCATATTAGAAAAAGGGCTGTTGCCTGATTGGCGCTCTATTCTCGATTTCAATTTAAATAATCTCGGCCGATTATATCGTTGAATTAAGCAAAAAGGGATATGAATGAGGAAATTAACAACAGAACAAATAAAGGCCATCCAAAAATACTCATTAGGGTTAATGAATATTGAAAGAAAACCTAATACAGCTATGGTTAAATGCCCAACTTCAGCATAATAAGTTTGCATAATCACTTGATCCAAGTATTTAGGATTTAATTCTTTTTTCAAACGTTTAAGAGTAGAATTCACTGCCGGTAGTTGATCTTTCCATTTGTTGATTTTTATTAACTTGTATAGTTTTCTTTCAAATGATTTTTCTTTGAAAAACAAATTACTTTGAAAGATCCCCTTAGGCAATAAACGACTTCCATACGCTACGCCATAGTTGAGTATAAGCCAAAATGAAGTGTTAATAATTATCATATATAGTAAATGGCAAATTCTCACCCTTTTAATAGTTTTCGGCTTAATTTATTAAGTAACCCGTATCCGATTGCGGGATAGTGGTTGGAGGCCGTTGATCTGCGCTGCAGCCGGACGCGTGTCCTATGGGCGTGCGGTGAACCTCCCAGTGTCGCCGGCTTCCACTCCGATCAACTAAGTGAGTGCTTTAAACTTTATTCTTTCAACGCGCCCGATTGCTAAGTATAAAATTCTATATTTTTAAGACTGTCCCAGTAAATTAGCTCTTGTCTTTATGGCAAGTTTATTCAAAAACAGCCAAATGTGAAGATAAAGAACAGAGCCCACAACTCCTAAAACTAGATATTCCATAACTCCTTCGCCCCATCCGTTTCTTACCAAATCTCCTAAGGCATAAATGTTATAAGCTATTCCCAAAAATATAAATATAATTAAAGAAATAAAGTAATTTTTTGATTTAAAAAACTCCTGTACAAAGAAATCTACGCATAAAGCGATAAAACCACCAATCAAAAAGACTGGCAATACAAAAAATCCCCATAATGCAAGAAAATCAGTTAGCTCAAAGTAATTTAATGAATCAAAATAACTTAATGAAATCAGTTGTACAAATATAAAACTGCTAACAAAACTAGTGACTGCGTAGATAATTAATATCATTCTTCATTCTCCTTTTTAACAAAGAAAGGACCATTCCATTTAAGAATCTGGCCCTATTGCTGTATTGGGGCATTTGCCTATATAACAAACGCACCCAAAAGTTTATATATTTCGTTCTCTTTTTTGGCGTATTGACCATCTTGAGTAAAATAGTAACTCCCCGATTATTAATCCAAATAAAATGGCGACAAGGCCAGATGTATAATCAGGTTGATCAAATAAAAATGTAACAATTATAAATCCAATTAATAAACCAACAGCGATACTTATATAAGATTTATATCTTTCTTTTAGATACATTCTCATAGTCAATCACCTTTCTGATAACTATTCAGTAATCTGGTTCAAATACTTAACCATTAGCCTACTTATACGTCAAAATGGCACCGTTCATTCGAATGCCATTTGTTGTTCTTATTTTTCTATACTCGCTTGTTTTTTCAGCTCTTGTACCATTCAACTGAACGGGTTACGCTTGCTCTTTCCAATTGTTCAACTTCTCCATCACAAGATCATACGTCTTTTGCGAAATATCAGGGAGTGTTCCACCAAGCGCTTGCTTCGCTTGATTAAACCCTTCTTCAATGGAACTCTTAAGAAGATCAAACTTACTTTTGTCTCCTCCTGAAATAGCGTTGGCGAATTCTAGGATCCGATCACTGACTTTTTCGGGACTTTGCTCTCCCCCTTCGCCAATGGACTTCTCCGCATCTAACCGCAGTTTTTCATCCACTACAATAGTCTTCTTGCCGCTACGTACATCTTCCACGGTGATCCCTTGTCTTTCGAGAAGTTCGCGCACCAAGTTCTGTAAATTCTCATACGCTTTCTCGCTTTCCGCCTTCAGCCGTTCAATCGTCGGTCCATCAATTTTGGTCATCGGCTTGTCATACCCCGCATTTTTGAAGTTTGTTGAGGGTATATACTGATCAACCGGTTTATTAGTTGTCGATTCATTGTTCTTCGTAGCGTCTTCTTTTTCAGGAGCTGGCTTTTGTGTTTGAGGCATCTTAAAAGTAGATAGGTTTGGTGTAATCTTCATTTAATTTCCTCCTCTATAATTTGTATTTGACTATTCTGTTATTATATCGGTCACTTCTATAGTTTTTGTAGATTATGTTATGGGCCATTCCTTCAAAATGGCCCGCGCAATATGTGAACCACTTAGCGCGGAAGACAAAGTACCGGGACCTGGGAACGACTGCTCGCCCGCAATATAAAACTGCGGCAACGCTGAACGCACACTCTTCGGCTTGAGAATCGCGTTTCGTACCGTCAATGGAAACCCACCTACGCTCGTCTTCCCGATGTAGGTCTTATAAGTTTCGGGCGTTCCCGCTTCCGAATAAATCAAATAATCTTCAATAGGAAAGACTTTTTGAATTTCTGTCAACATCGCTTTTGTCATGGCTTCCTTCAATTGTTTATACTCGTCTTTGGACAATAATCCCCACTGTTCTGTATCCGCATGGATCGAGCACGTCATCATCACTTCATCTTCGATTCGTTCGTTACGTTTATCGTAAGCTGGCTGGAAAGTTACGTATACGGGTCCGTGTCCGTCCGAATATAATATAGACTGGGCTTTATCAGGTATAATTTGGAGTGCGAAAGGAAGTTGTCTGCCACCTAGCTCCCGTTGCCAGAAAGTTCCGTTCAGAAGCGCATCGATCCGGAAAGCCCCCCAAGAAAACTGCTTCGATTCCGAATGACTTGTCCGCGGACCAAACGAAATACCTGAATTGTTGATGACAAGATCATACGTACCTGAACGCTTCCTACTCTTCACATGCCACTTCTTGTCTTTATAAAACAATTCATTCACCGCGGACGCTTTGACCACTTCGCCACCTAGTTCAATAATCCGCTCCGCCAGTGCCACACTTAACTGCGACATGCCCTTATCAACATAGAAGCTGCCTCTTCCATAGATCGTCAGCGCAAGACTCGAGGGTAATAAAGCGGCTTTTGTGCAATACGTTTGTGCCGCATCAAGCAGTTGCGCGTCAAGAAATTGCCGTAGCGGTTCATATGTATCTAGCTTATATACACGCAGCAAATCTTCCACCGTGCGTGTCGCATAGCGTGCCAATCGCAACATACTGCCCGCATGGAATACAGCATGGCCAGGTAGTTTCCCGAGATCATACATATGCTGAATGGGTAAAGAAACACCGGTAGCCGTCACATCAAATACCCCTGCGCTAATTTGCTCTACTCTATTCCAGAAAGCCAAGACATCTCGTTTTCTTTCATGAAAGACTTGGCCGAGCTCTTCTTTCCACGCGGTTCTGTCCCTGTACAATGATATTCTGCGGTCTTCTAGCAAAACATCCATTGGGTGATCGAGCAATGTGTATGGAATATTCATATCGAGTTCATTGAATAACGTATCAAGCAAACCGTGTTCTTCCAAACCGAAAGCAATCGTCGCACCAGTAGGAAATGTATGCTTGTTTCGTACATACGACCCCGCTGATCCACCTACTTTTGTCGCTTTTTCCAAAACAGTGACCGCGTAGCCTTCTTTTGCTAACAAAGCGCCTGCCATCAGCCCTCCGATACCTGCTCCAATGATGCAAACGGTTTTAGTCAAAGCGATCTCCTTCTTTCTTTGTCCGGTATATGTTTATGTACTAGATTGAAAAAACTAAAGGCAAGCAATCATCTCAGAACTCTTTTTTCCACAACGGCAAGAACCATTTGACGCCACGCTTGTTAACAGGAAGGATCTTTAAGTCCGCGATGAGATGACTAATATAACCGGCAAGCCCCGCAGCGACTAGTCCTTCGATCGGCCACTCTGCATGCAGATGTTGCAAAATATACCCATAGAACACAATGCCGAGAATGGAATGTGTATACGATCGATGCGGTATGAAGGAAGCAATAATAATATAGCTTCCCGCGAGTAAAATGCCTGTTGACTGATCCAGTACGAAACCGAGAAGCATGACGAGAATTCCTGTGATCGTCAGCATTCGCCGTTGTGTGATGATGCGTGAAACAATGAGCAACAGAAGACCAATACCACCATACACATAAATATCTTGGCTAAGCCCTTGTGTAATGACTTGATAACAAAGCGTCAATAAAATCACGATACCCGCAGTCTCCATCAACCATTTACTTACTTTTTTACTTAGTGTAATACTATTGCTCGCGAGCCCATTCGTGTCCAGATCTGGCACAACGCCAGATATCCCACCTACTGCCGCACCAATCAATGCGGTCTTAATATCCGGCTGGACAGCATAGCCCGCAATGGCCCCGACGGTTGTACCGATCAATAAATGTGAAGTGCCTTTCATATGTAAACCTCTCTAGTTGTATAGTGTACGGTCGAATCAAGAACGTATATTCGTTCCGTCTTTTTTAGTATAATTGATTCTCATGCGAAAGGGAAAAGTTTATGTGTTGTAGAAACTTCTTGTGAATGATAGATTGTAAATTTACATAGTTAGATGTTAAACTAAACGGTTGATTTAACGTAAATGTGGGCGTATATTGAGCCTGTAGATAGTAATTACATGTATATAAAGGAGTGTTTAGTATGACAGGAATGATGGCAGGAAAAGCAGGATTAGTTACAGGATCAGGTTCGGGTATCGGTAGAGCATCTGCACTTGCATTAGCAAAAGCAGGCGCAAAAGTTATGGTCTCTGATGTAAGTGAAGAGGCTGGACAAGAAACGGTACAAATGATCAAAGACCTTGGTGGCGAAGCAGCCTTCATAGCATGTGATGTAAGTAATGAAGAGCAAGTCATCGCACTAGTAGATAAAACAGTTGAAACGTTCGGCCAGTTAGACTTCGCACTGAATAATGCAGGCATTAACAAAGGTCAAAAACCGATCGGTGAATTGGATTCAAAAGACTGGGATCTTACGCTTAAAGTCAATCTGTACGGCACATTCTACTGCATTAAGCATGAAGTAAACGCTATGCTAAAAACGGGTGGCGGTGCAATTGTCAACACGGCATCCGGTGCAGGTCTTGAAGGTTCACCAAATATGACACCCTACACTGCATCCAAACACGCCATTGCCGGCTTAACTAAATCCGTTGCGTTGGAATACGGTCAACAAGGCATCACGATCAACTCGATCGCTCCAGGTGCTACAATTACCCCTGCTATCGAAGGCTGGGCCAAAACATCTCCCGAGCAATACGAAGCAGTACTTGCATCACTTCCAGCTGGAAGAATGTCCACTGCAGAAGATCAAGCAAACGCGGTAGTCTTCCTATGCTCAGACCTCGCCAGATCAATCAGCGGCGTCACACTTGCGGTAGATGGCGGGTATACTGCCGGTAAAATGCAGTCGTAATGAATGGAAACGTTAAAAATCAAAAAAAATGGATCAGGCATAGTGCCTAATCCATTTTTTTCTGATATCTTACAAGCCAAAGTATTTCAAACAGCTCTATACATGATTAATTCAAGATGTTGTGTACATAACTCCAAGAAGTTAAATCAGTCAACTCATCCATTTGCAATTCAACGTTGCCGCCTAAATAAACGGTATCTCCTTCGATCGCTAATACCATCGTTTGTAGAATGGGTTTACTGCTGTTGCATTGATAGATGTCTCCGATTTTAGGTATATACGTTTCCGGTGTGTGGACTTCCTTCTTGATTAGTTTTTGTTCATTTATATAATCAGCGTCTGGGTTTTCGAGATCAATAATGTTCGCGCCTTCTTCAAGCCCTGGGATCATCGTCCAATATTCGTTATGCTTGATCCCGTTTGACTGGTTGCTGATTACGCCATTCGATTCAATTGACGAGACGATCTCCATCGCATGAAGATGATAATGGTCAAATGAATCCGGCTGTGGGTTAATAATTAAAATATAGTCCCCCACTTTTGCTTTCTCATCTTTATGCAGAGTGTATCGTTTATGATTCACAATAAAACTATCCATATGCTGTGGTCTATACAATGTAATTTCCTTAGCCGTCGCCAACTGCTGTTCATAATCTTCGAGACGAATAAGGTGAACCGACTGCTTAAAGAAAGCTTTCACAGAATAGACTTGATGCAGTTTTTTTTGATAGTAAACAAACTGGCCTTTTCTAACATTTAATAAATTCAATAGATGTCACACCTTGTTAAGTATTTTCTGCTGGCTATTGTCCTTTTATATCATCTAATCACCACAAAGCGTTTCATTGGAATTAGAGAACATCGCGCAGAATCTATACTTATCATAACAATAATTGAAATTTTAAGAAAGTTAGCCGGTCTGGGCGTAACTGTGAAATATTTCAGCATCTGCAACGTGCGGTAATGTGTTGCGAATTTTTACTGGATCCATTTCCTCTTACAACTTCACGATCGGTTCCATCACCGTCAATGTTCGATTCACGGTATCCATATTTACATTAGCGCCAATAGGTACGGCCGCTTTGTAATGGCTATGTGCGGTGGCTAGGTTGGTCAGTAAAGGTTTACCAAGTGGCACTAAAAATTCATTGATCAAATCTACATAGCTTTTTCCGTATGCCGTTTCACAGTTCGTACATTGTCCCATAATAATTCCTACACAATCCTCAAATTTCCCTGCCAACTTCAAATGGCTTAAGTATCGGTACACCGTATTGATCGGTTCATGCGTCTCTTCTAATAAAATAATTCTGCCTTCCGTATTGATTTCATAGGACGTACCTAACGTGCCTATAAATGACGTGAGATTCCCACCGACAATCGGCCCTGTAACATTTCCTGGCACTACTCCGATCAGCGGAACTTCAGGTGGATTGACAATGGGCCAGGGCGCCGTGATAGTCGATGTTGCGGCAAAGAATTGATTGAAATTATAGGCAGGAGTTCGTGAATTGAAGTCTAACAACAATAAACTTTGTAAACCGATAAGATCGCCATATTCAAACAACGCATTCAATAATATTGTAATGTCACTATATCCCGAAACAATTTTAGGGTTTTGTTTTATTACGTTAAAATCAAGGAACGGTAAAATACTCGCCACACCGACGCCACCTCGCGTAGGTAAAATCCATTTCACTGCCGGATTTGTAAACATCTTCATTAAATCTGAAGCCCTTTGCTGAGGAGTCGCGGCAAGAAAGCCGTCAGCTGAATACACATGTTCACCCACCACGACTTTATAGCCCATACTTTGCAACATTCGAATCCCTTCCGTAATACGATTTGCTGCGAGCGGACTTCCAAGCGTTACAATCCCTACCGTGTCACCTCTTTTTAATTGCTGCGGTTTCGTAGCCATCAATCAGTAACCCCTCTCCCCTAGTAAGTAGCACAAACCTATTCTATTGTAGTAGCATATGTTCGCGGATCTTTTTTTGGGACGCGAAAACTCCGCCAGTTTGTATAAAACTAGCGGAGTCTATTTGTTAGAATATATGAATGAATAACTTTGCAACCAAGTAATATTGAAATTACTTACCTGCGATATCTAGACACCAAGTGAAATTTTCCCATGCTGAATACCAGCCAGTGAATTGCTCGTGCGAATCATCCCAACGAACTTCAAACTTCTTTTGACCGTCTACCTCTATCAAATACAGCATCAACGTAGCGTCTTCCTTAGCCGTCGCTAACTTCATCCCATTTTGAAGTTCATCTTCAGTCAATTGTACATCTGAAACGGATCGCAACTGGGCTTGCTCAAATACCTGTTTGTTACTAATTCTATAATTCATAAAGACCCTCCACTAAAACTTTTATTATTACTAATCATACATACTTCTTGCGTACTGTAAAGAAGCACAGAAGTATATTTTATACGTATTAACCGATGAAATCAAAGGGGAAGTTTAATAACTGAATGGAATAGCGCAACGACATCAAAAAAACACTATATATTTGGCTGTAATTTCCTCCACATTGAAGAAT
The DNA here is from genome assembly GCF_002109325.1 of Sporosarcina ureae. GTDB lineage: Bacteria > Bacillota > Bacilli > Bacillales_A > Planococcaceae > Sporosarcina > Sporosarcina ureae_C. The sequence continues at coordinate 957,182 of NZ_CP015348.1, forward strand.
CTAGTAATTAGAATTCCCTTCTGTTCTATACTGTATAGTACTCACCGTTACTGGCGACAATTAATTATGATATGATTTATGCAATAAAAAGAAAGTCAAAATAGAGGGATACAATGATGTTTATATTTTTATTTTTTACGGTTCTTATTCTGGCGATCACCGTTAGACGCCTTGGACATAAGCCAGTGATTTCCACAGTTGCCGGCGCTCCGCTTATGTCGATGGGCATAGCACTGAAAAGCGTCGGATTCGTATATTTTCCGCACGTAAACAGTACCGTATTTTACGTACTTATTGCGGGCGCTTTTTGGATACTGATTCATTACGTATTCGATGTATTTCAGAAAGATTTTTATTTGCTTCATGTACAAGACCCGATATCGAGTTTTTCAATCGGCACTTGGATTGCCTCTGTTTCGATCATACTTATTTTACTGTCCGATCAAAACATCTCCAGTTCAATGAACATTCTCTTTTACATTAATCTCACATTTTGGTTTATTTATATTGGACTCGTTATAAGAAATTATAGTCTCATTTTCACCAACCTGAAAAAGTATATAGATCAAATTCATGGCGGATTGCTGCTGACGTGCGTGTCCACACAATCCATTGTGATTTCTGGCTACCATGTTTTCACTGGTGAGAATTGGACAGTTCCCGTTACTACTCTGCTCATTATTGGTTCACTGTTTTACATACTAAACTTTTTGCTGATCGTGTTTCGTTATGTAAATGCTTCGACTAACGACTTAACAGTCAACTGGATTAATACGAATTGCATTTTACACGGCGCTATATCCATTACAGGCGTGGCTTTGACATTCTCCCATCCTGCAGCCTTCTCCCTCCTATACATCGTTTGGATTCTTTCATTCGTTTTCTTCTTGGTCATTGAACTAATTGAGATTCTGTGGGCTTTTCAACGTATTCGGAAACTCGGCTGGCATCATGGTATCTTTGTCTATTCACCAACGCAATGGGCTCGGGTTTTCACATTCGGCATGTTCCTTTTCTTTACGGAACGAATTCCTGCGGGCCAGCATGAATGGATCGATGTGTTAGCACAGTTGCTGCAACTCTTCTTGCCGGTTGTGATTGTTCTATTAATTATCGCGGAAGTTGCGTTGATGAGCATGCAGATTGATCGTCAACTACGGTCGGAAAGAAACGGAGCGATTGATTGAATGACTGTAAACGATACCAGATCCATACACGACTCTAGTTCAATTTCGAACGATTTTCGGGTGGTGTTTCGGACTGGTATTCAATCTGTTCTTGTATAAACTTAACTAATATGTTAAGGTATTAATTCAGACGACTTTCTTAATTTATTAAGGAGCCACGTCTATTTTTTTAATTCCTTATTTCAAAACCGAATAGTTATAAGGATTTCCCTTTAATAACACACAGGAGGTACTTATGCTAAAGTTTGAAAATGTTACAAAAGTGTACGATGGTGGATTTCAAGCTGTGAAATCTGTCAACTTCGAGATTGCTGAAGGTGAATTACTAGTTCTCATAGGACCCAGTGGTTCAGGTAAGTCTACTACGATGAAAATGATTAACCGGATTATTCCACACACAAGTGGGAAAATTTCTATCAACGGCAAAGATATCAAATCTTATAATGCCGCTGATCTCCGCAGAAATATCGGTTATGTCATTCAGCAAATCGGTCTTTTCCCTCATTATACAATCGAAAAAAACATTTCTATTGTACCGCAACTTAAAAACTGGGATGAAAAAGAAATTAAAGCACGTGTACTCGAACTACTTGAATTAGTCGGACTGGATCCGGAAATCTATGCTACACGGTATCCAAAAGAATTATCAGGTGGACAGCAACAACGTGTCGGAATTGCGAGAGCGCTTGCAGCGAATCCAGATGTGATTTTAATGGATGAACCGTTCAGTGCGCTGGACCCCATTACACGGGAGCAATTGCAAGAAGAATTACTGAAGTTACATAAAAAGTTAAAGAAGACTATTGTCTTTGTTACACACGACATGGACGAAGCGCTAAAGATGGGCGATCGTATTGCCATTATGAAAGACGGCAATTTACTTCAGCTAGACACGCCAGAGAAATTACTACATGAACCCGCTCACGGCTTTGTAGAAGAATTTATGGGTAAGCATCGTATTATCCAAAATCCTGAACTGATGCCGGTTACGGAAATCATGGCAGAAAAGGTCGTCACTACACGTTCTACTACTTCTCCAGAACGAGCCATTTCTCTAATACGTCAACGTAAAATTACGGATCTTCTCGTTGTAGATGATCATAAGAAATTACTTGGCATCGTCTCCGCTTACGATTTAATTAAAAATTTGGATAGCATCAAAACCATTGATGACGTAATGAAACCCGCAGTACCTTTTTTATTGGATACAGCAACGGCGAAAGATGCCATTATTATGATGGACACTTCCCCGTTCGGCATGATTCCAATTGTCAATGAACAGCATATATTGGTAGGTCTTGTAAACCGCGGCTCCTTGCTCTCTGCGATGTCTAGTCAATGGACAGATAAGGGGGCAGATTTAGATGAATGATTTAAATATATGGCAACAACTTGTGGAACAAACCAAACTACGATGGCCGGAAGTGCTCGAAGCAACTTCCATCCATATTCAACTCGTATTCTTCTCAATGATCCTCGCTGTAGTCATTGCGGTAACGCTCGGTATTCTTATTACACGTGTACCTAAACTAAAAACTGGGGTACTTGGTGCGGCAGGCATTATGCAAACCATACCTAGTTTAGCTGTGCTCGGCTTTATGATTCCCATTTTCGGAATTGGCGTCAAAACAGCTATTGCTGCGTTATTCCTTTACTCTTTACTGCCTATTATGCGAAACACTTATACAGGCATTAAAGACGTTGATCCCGCCACAATCGAAGCGGCGAGAGGTATGGGTATGACCAACATGCAAATTTTGTTTAAAGTAGAATTACCCCTTGCTATTCCTATTATTATGGCCGGTATTCGAACAGCTGCGGTTATTAACGTCGGAAACGCGACACTTGCAGCATTCATCGGAGCAGGTGGACTTGGTGACTTCATTTTCCTCGGTATTACACGTGGAATTGACGGATTGATTTTACTTGGGGCCATTCCAGCAGCGATCCTTGCGATTGCCCTTGAAACGTTCTTTAGCGCCGTTGAACGTTGGACGACGCCGAAAGGATTGAGATGACTTGAAAAACAAACTGACACTGTTGCTCGTCACGACCTTACTGGCTAGCCTACTTTCAGGCTGTATTTTCAATGAAAAAGATTCACTTAGACTCGGTTCTCGAAATAATACGGAAAGTATTATTTTATCTAATATCATGGGACAATTAATTGAAGATCGCTTAGGTGTAGATATTATTTACAAAGAAAACTTAGGTGGCTCATCCGTCGTCTGGAACGCGATGACTAATGACCACATCGACGTCATCCCTGACTACACGGGAACTATTGTCGTGACGTATTATCAAGAAGAGCCTGGAACAGCTGAAGAAACACTAGCTTCGACCAAACGACTCGTCGCCGGTGACAACATTACCGCACTCGGTACGTTCGGATTCAATAACACGTATACACTAGCACTTGATGAAGAGAAAGCGGAAGAGCTAGGCCTCGTGACATTTAGTGATTTCGCTAAAGTGTCGAACGATTTCACTCTCGGCGCCGTATTCGAATTTATTGATCGACCAGACGGATTACCTGGTTTCGAAAAAGAATATGACATCGAATTTAAAGACGTCAAAGGGATGGATCACGGTATGATGTATCGTGCGATTGGCGCAAATGAAGTAGATGTCATCAACTCCTACACGACAGATGGACAGCTAGCGATTGCGAATCTACGCGTGCTAGAAGACGACAAAGCGTACTTCCCGCCCTACCATGCACTGCCGTTAGTACGGGACGAAACACTTAAAGAATACCCAGAACTCGAAGAAATACTCGGTCTTCTCGAAGGTCAAATCGATGAAGAAACGATGCAAGTGATGAATGGAAAAGTCGATAATGATGGAATTATGGTCGAACTCGTCGCCAAGGAATACTTGGTGGAGAGTGGGTTAATTGAAGAAAAATAAATAGAAACAGCGCACCCTCTTTTGTAGATGAGGGTGCGCTGTTTTTTGCATTGTGAAGGTACCTAATTTTACGATGAATTAGTGCTACTATTTATTACTCCCCTTTTTTCATTCGGGCTTCATTCAATTGCTGTTTGATTAAATCCAACTGACTCTTATGTTGCTGAATGGTATCTAACTCATTGTCATATTGCTCCACATTCACAAACGCATTTTCCGCGCGCTCAATTGCAATAAACGCATGCTCGATAGCCATCTCTTCTGGATGAGACATCGCTTGTTTCACTGCACGTTCTGCCTTCTCTACCGAATTCCCAAAGAATGTGCCTGGGTGTTGTTTTTTCCAACTCTGGCCAAATTCCTTTCCCAAATCCTTCGCCTCCCACATGTAAAATCCATGATAATTATACGCTTAGTATTGCAATTTATAGCGGAAGTATACGCAAGAGGATTTGAATTATGCGCGCACTTTGCACCTAAAATCAAGCATATTTATTTAAGTACAGGAAACACTACGGACTAGAGAAGAGGTGATATAAACTGAAACGTTTCTGGCTTATTTCTTTCATTGCTTGTATAGGAATACTTTACCTGGCTCTTTTCACCAATCATTGGGGAGCAGATACGGATCTAGTAAGCACGGCCTCCGCATCTAAAAATAGCAAAGACCGTCTGACGACAGAATTGGAATCATTCAGCAAGACGCATCATATCCCCGCGGTTGATGCAAAGGTCGACAGAGTCTGGAAAGCCATCCCCGGCTACAATGGACTGGAAGTGGATCTGAAAGCCAGTTACAAGAAAATGAAAAAGACTGGTACATTGGATCAATCAAAAATCGTGTACAAAGAAACTTCCCCCACTGTTCATTTGAAAGATCTTGGCCCCCACCCCATTTTCAAAGGAAATCCCGATAAACCGATGGTGGCTTTTTTAATTAATGTTGCCTGGGGTAATGAATACATTCCTGAAATTTTGGATGCACTCAAGAAGCATAAAATAAAAGCTACCTTCTTCTTCGACGGCAGCTGGGCAAGTAAAAATCCTGATTTAGCTAAATTGATTCATAGTGAAGGGCATGAAATTGGAAACCACGCATACAGTCATCCCGATTTACAGCAGAAATCAAAAGCTGAAACAATGGAAGAGTTAAAAAAGACCAATGAGGTCATCATTAAAACACTCGGGATTACATCGCCCAAGTGGTTCGGTCCGCCAAGCGGCAGTTTTAATCAGCAAACGGTTGAAACCGCAAGCCAGCTAGGAATGCATACGGTTTTATGGACCGTGGATACAGTCGACTGGAAAAAGCCGGCGACGAATGAAATGGTGAACAGGATCGTATCGCAAGTGGAGAACGGCTCGATGGTTTTAATGCACCCGACTCAACCTGTGGCTGAAGGAATGGAAGATATGATTACACAAATCACCGAGAAAGGTTTTCGTCTGGGGACCGTCAGTGAACTGATGAGTGAAAAGCGTGTGAACGGAACAGTATGGGATGATGAATGAAGTGCTTGCGTAAAACAAAAAAACTCTTCTGACCGTACATAGCCGGTCGGGAGAGTTTTTTATGTACTCCAAAGGCAGGGATTGAACCTGCGATCGATCGGTTAACAGCCGATTGCTCTACCGCTAAGCTACTTTGGAAAGATAATAGGTGCCAGGTCCCAACACAATTCAGAAACAATTCTGAATTGCGTTGGGACCTGGCACCCTATTCTGACACTTCACTATGAATGTATATCAAATAGAATCATATGTAGCGCTACTTTTACTGATATACTAAAGGTAACGAGTGTTACGATTATACTACTTACGAGTACAAATGAGGGATGATAGTGAAAAAAGCTTGGAAGTTAGCAGACTTTAGTAAATTGAGTTGTATGGAGATTCTACTATATATCTTGATGTTTATCGCAGTTCCAATAAGCTTGACCTTTCAAAGCAAATTATCGATTTTATTTGTTTTTTATATGGTATTTGCGATCGTCTTGTTTTTAGCCATATGGTATCACAAATATAAAAAACCTAAATTGCAATATTAAATTAGCCACTTAGATAAAATCCAGTGTATGTATGAAGGGGAATGTGATCCCTCAATTAACGGGTTAGTTTTGGAAATACTATGCTAACCTAGCCAACTCTTCTTCAAACAAAACGGATGGCTGTCGATAGTTCAAAATCTTCCTAGGCAACTGATTCAGTGTCTGATAAATACGTTGAATAGACTCTGTAGAGTAATCAGAAATTGCTTTTCCTTTGGGAATATATCGTCTGAGCAGACCATTGTGTCGCTCGTTAGATCCTCTTTCATACGGTGCATATGGACGAGCGAAATAGACGTCAGTAACACCTTGAAGACTCTTTGTCAGATTAGAAAACTCGCTGCCGTTATCCGACGTAATCGTTTTGAATACTTGAGAAAACAGCTCACCAAAATCCTGTCGTAACTGGTTGATCGCAAAGTCCACCGAATCATGATCTTGATCATCTAGGAGGATGGCATAATAGTTTCTCGTTTTACGTTCAACGAGCGTCAATAATGCGTTGTCATCAGACTTCTGTCCTTCTACCGTATCAATTTCCCAATGACCGAATTCTTGACGATCTTCAATTTCAACGGGACGTTCAGCGATGCTCATGCCCAAAATACGACGGTTTCTTCGGATGTGTTTCACTTTGGTGTTCCGTCTCAGTTTCATCGGCAAGTCTATATTTCGAACGCGTAATACGTCTAAATCAATGTAGTTATACAGGGTTTTCGTGGACACAGTAGGTCGGTCTTTCCACTCTTCTTGAAGGCTTGTAAACCCGACGACTGCGTCTGGTGACCAGTCCTGATCTAGGATTTTATCACACGCGAAATTGACAAATTCATTGGCCATAAGCAGCTTACTTTTTGCGCCGCACTGAAGTCGATTTCGTTCATATATCGCCTGTCCCGTTTCAGCGAAATAGGCTGTATAGGATGTGCGTCCAGTTTTGAGTTGGATTGTGGTTCCACGCTTTAATTCATTCGCGATGGTTTGATGAACGCGTCCTAAGCGTCTACCGATCTCTCGGTTGGTATGTCCATCCTTGTGAAGCGCCTCGATTTGACCGCGCTCAAAAGCTGACAGGTGTTTATTTTTACGGTTTTGTATGGTACTCTCAAGTTGTGCCACTATAAAACTTCCTCTCATTGTTAGTCTCGCAACTTCAATGATACACGAATTTTATAGTGGCATTTTTTTGTTTGGATTTAGGTGGCTAACTTGATTGTACAATTGGCCCAAATATAAAAAAGAAAGTTCTTATCCAAAATATTACGGAATTTCGCTCTCACTCTTTCTAACCATCTCGATTGCCGCTTTTTATTCTTTATTGACTCCGAATTTAAACGCAGCAGGATATGTCTCTGTAATAGGCTTCCTTGCTTATCTATTCGCAGTATATATTATACTAATTTATTTCTTTAACTTCCTATACTTCTTTGTACTTAAGCGAGTGTTTCCTTCAGAAAAAGAAAACAGTGAAGATGAAGTAAAGGAATTGAGCTTGAAAGAGCTCTCAAAGACTATGGACTTGGATAAACAAAAACAATATTTGAATAGCACCATTGTGAACAGCTTATTATCTGTCATACTCATAGCATATTTCACTTTATTTGGTATGAAGAAGTGGAAGTCCAAAGTAGAATTTGAAGAATCTCAGGCCTTAAAAAGTTTATATACTTGGATAGAAAACCAGGATTCCATCACCTTATTTAATGGAGTCAGTTTATTGTAAGTAGTCATCACGATCTACGCACTGACATTTTCTGCTCAAATTAAAATTTTTGATGATGCCAAGAAAGAGTATACGAAGGAATCAAAACAGGACAGCACGTCAAGGAATTCCTAATGTTGACCTGCCGTCCTAAATAGAAAGGTACCTTATTTTGTTTCACGTACAAGTACTTTATTTCATGTAGCTGTCAACGGATTTTGTTGTTTGATCTCTTGTATCGATAAATGTACACTATAATTTCCATACTCAAGAATTTTATCTAGAAAGAGATTCAATTGTTCTTGGGAGTTGAGTTTTACTTTAATATGGTAACAGCCTTCGCCTGACACGCGGTGAACTTCTACTACTTCCTTACAATCATTCATGAATCGTGTAAACGCATTATGGTTCGCTGTTTTCATATATATAATAATGAACGCTGTATAAGATAGACCTACTTTCATTTCATCGACTTCTAGAGAAAAGGCTTTTATTACACCGCTATTCTCAAGTTTTTTTATACGATTCCCTACTGCTTGTCCCGTCATATGAATTTGTTCACCTAAATCTTTCCATTGAATACGTGAGTTTTTGGATAATAGTCGTAGGATTTTAAAATCAATGTTATCAAGTTCCATAATGTATTCCTTTCACCGTGAAATTTTTTAAGCTGAAAGTGTTTCGCTAACATATCGATAAAAATCACTATACAAGATATGATTATAGTGTACCAAAATACTTTCAGTGAGGTGGAGAAATTATGAGCACAGCGCTAATTATTGTAGATATTCAAAACGACTATTTTCCAAACGGAAAGATGGAATTAGTTAATCCAGATAAAGCTGCCAAAAATGCTGCCAAAGTTCTTGAATGGTTTAGGCAGAACAATAAAGAAAATATTTTTCATGTTCAGCACATCGCAGCTGATCCGGCTTTAGGATTCTTCCTTCCAGATACAGACGGTGCGGAAATACATGAAACTGTTCAGCCTTTGGAAAACGAAAGCCTAATCATCAAACATTTCCCTAACAGCTTTTTACAGACTGGTTTGGAAAAAAAGTTACGTGAAAATGGTGTTAACAAAATAGTTGTGGTAGGTATGATGACGCATATGTGTATTGATGCAACAGTCAGAGCCGCAGTGGATCTAGGCTTTGAGACAACACTCATTGAAGATGCATGTGCGACAACAGACATATCTTATGAAGGTAAAGACGTTCCAGCTGAACAGGTTCATTACGCGTTTGTCGGTGCACTTAACGGTATGTATTGTGCTGTAACTTCAACTGAGGACTTCTTGCAATAAGATATTAGTTAATCTGAAAACAAAGAACTTTCAACGGAAATATTAAATGAGAGGTACCTAGGCAGGAGACTCTCATGACAGTTTAAACATTCACATTGGGTTCATACTCTATATTTTAATAAAAAGGACTGCAGGCATACCCCATAATTTTGGGGGTTGTCTGCAGTCTGAACCCTTGAATATCATAGGATTTAACTATGCATAGTTATGATTAGATTATTCTTCACGTATTATTTCCAGTTAGATTAATAATCGATAAGGATCTTGCAAGTAGCTAGCAATTTTCTGCAGGAACTCTGCAGCAGGCGCTCCGTCAATGATTTGGTGATCGTATGATAAACTAAGCGGTAATTTTAATTTCTGGATAACACCACCGCTGTCATCCAATTCAAGTTCTTTCTGAATCGCTCCAACACCTAAAATACCTACCTCGGGCGTATTAAGGATCGGCGTGAAGTATTCGATTTCATACCCTCCCAAGTTGGTGATTGTAAAGGTTGAACCAGAATAGAGACCACCATCCAATGTACCTTGTCTTGCCTCCGCTGCAATCTTTTGGATAGCGGGTCCTAGCTGCGACAAGGACATATTCTGTGCATCTTTTATAACAGGCACGATTAACCCTTCCTCGATGGCAGTTGCCATACCAATATGGATTTCGGCTACTTGTGTATGTTCTCCGCCATAATACCAAGCATTCATTTCAGGCATCTCTCTCAATGCCAATATGACCGCTTTGGTCAATAATGTATTGACGCTTAATTCGCCATTGGTAAGCGGTTCATTAAACTTGCCTTGAATGTCTTTCCGAAATGCCATTAAATCCGTTACATCTACTTTACGTTGGTTGGTAACCTGTGCAGTAGATTGGACGCTACGCATCATTCGCTCGGCAATTGTTTTGCGCATCCCTTTGAGCCCTGCACCGTGTTCAGGCATACCGGCCACTGTTTGAGGCTGTGTAGAAGCTTTTTCAGAAGGTACATATCTTTCAATATCCAGTCGCGTGATTCTACCGTTGCCTCCGGTTCCATTGACATCGCTGATATCGATGCCTTTCTCCTCGGCTATTTTCCTCGCGACAGGTGTGATGAAGATACGTCCTCCCTCTTTAACAGGCAGCTGCTTTATTTTGCTGCTTTCTTCTTTTGTCACTTCAGTCTTCTTTTGATCCTCGGTTTTCACTAGACTTTTTTCAGGATTTTCTTCCAATTGTGCCCCCGTGTCAATTGTTTCACCTTCTTCTCCTATGTAGGCCATCGTTCCCTTACTCGGAATGACATCTCCTTCATGGGCAATTATTTTAAGGATTTTACCGGCTTCAGGCGCTTCTACTTCATTTGTTAATTTCTCCGAACTAATTTCTACAATTGGATCCCCTTGCTCAACTTGATCTCCTTCTCTGACCATCCACTTTTCAACAGTGCCCTCAGTCATTGTCAGACCTAATTTCGGCATTACAATTTCTGTCGCCATTATTTACCCTCCCATATTATGCTCTCAAATCGTCAATAATTTCCGCAGCTCCTTTTAATACCTTTTGTGCATCCGGTATATAGAGTTGCTCCAGGTTTGTAGCAAAAGGAACTGGAGTATGAGGAGCACAGATACATTTGACAGGACCGTCCAAGTAATCGAATGCTTTATCCGAAATGACCGAAGCAATATCTGTCGCAGTATTGTTATGCGGATTCGCTTCATCAATCACGATCAGTCTTCCGGTCTTTTTAACAGACTCTATAATCGTATCTTGATCCCATGGTGCAACCGTCCGTAGATCAATCACTTCTACCGAAACATTATCTTCTGCCAATATTTCAGCTACTTCGAGACCAACAAATAACATTTTCCCGATTGTAACGATCGTCAAATCTTCGCCTTCGCGCTTCACGTCAGCTTCACCGATAGGAATTGTATAATACTCTTCAGGAACCTCGCCTTTCGTACCATATAGTGTTTTATCTTCAGAAAACACGACGAGATTATCGTCTTCAATAGCTGATAATAGTAGTCCTTTTGCATCGTATGGAGTGGCGGGAACGACTACTTTCACTCCTGGAATGGATCCGAGCATCCCATAATAAGAACCAGAATGCTGGGCTGCGGCGCTTGCCCCTGCACCATGCATAGTACGCACAGTCATCGGTACTTTAGCTTTCCCACCGAACATATACCGCATTTTGGAACCTTGTCCAAGAATGGCGTCGAATGCGAAACCTATGAAATCATTAAACATCAGCTCCGGAACCGGACGCAATCCCGTAACTGCCATTCCGACAGCTGCCCCCATGTAGCCAATTTCGGAAATCGGTGTGTCAATTACACGTTCACGGCCGTATTTGGGCATAAGACCCTTTGTCACACCCATTACACCGCCCCATGCATCCTCATTATTCTCTTCAAGATGCGCAACGCCAGCGCCGCCTGCAATATCTTCTCCAAGCAGAAGAACATTTTCATCTTTCTCCATTGCTTGATCAAGCGCTTCATTGATTGCATTCATAAATAATTCCTGTCTGGCCATTCAGTTTTACCCCTTTCGAATAAAGTATTATTAATCCGCGTATACGTCTTCATATAGTGCTTCTGCATCCGGCTCCGGACTATCTTTCGCAAACTCCACAGCTTCCTTCACATCTTTTTTCGATTCTTCTCTTAATTTATCTAGTTCTTCTTCTGTTAACATACCGTTTTCAATCGCATAAGTGCGGAACACGTCAAGAGGATCGACATCTGCCCATTCTTTTTCTTCACCTGATGGGGATTTATACTTTTGTTCATCTCCTTCAAAGTGACCATGCTGTCTATAAGTCACGCACTCTATCAACGTCGGTCCTTTCCCTTTACGGGCACGGTCAATCGCTTCTCCCGCAGTATGATAGACCGCCATTAGATCTTTCCCGTTCACGCGGACACCCGGCATATTGTATGCTGCCGCCCTTTCGGCAATTGTATTAGATGCGGATGAATACCATTCATGAAGGTACCAGGTCCCCACACAACACTAGTTTAATTCAGAATTATTCAAGACATATGTTGGAACTTAAAGCCTTATCTTTAGGTATTTTTAAAACTTTTTAAAAAATAAAATAAAAGAATTTTTAGAAAATGCTCTTGACATTCTATTTTATTAATAGGATACTAAATTTAATTGTACGCTATGTTGTTAATTGAACGCAAAGCGTACGAATTATATATTTTTAATTGAAAATATTTTCGTTAAAAATGTATATTGAAAACGCTATCATTTAGTGTTCTCATCGTATTAAAAAAATAGAAAAGAGGTAGATAGTATGAATAAGAATTTCAAAGGGTTAGTTTTATTATTATCGCTAATGTTGCTATTAGCTGCATGTGGTTCAGAAGATTCTTCTGAAAAAAGCTCTACTAAGGGTGAAGGAGCCAGTGGTACACCATCTGAATTCACATTTGGTTCAGCTACTGTGGGAGGTTTTTGGTACACCCTCTCAGGAGCTATGAGTGAAAAAATGCAAGATGTTTTCCCAGGGTCATCTGTAACAATTGTTGAGGGAGGCTCAATTTCTAACATCCTTGGTATGAATGAGGGTATTTATGCTATGGGACTAACAAACGCACCTAATGTATTGGAAGCGCAAGAAGGAAAAGAACCGTTCGAAAAGAAAATAGACAATGTAAGTACGATTGCTACATTATATCCAAATGTATTTCACATAGCAGTTCGTGAAGATTCAGATATTTATACCGTCGAGGATCTCAAAGGAAAGAAAGTGAGTCCGGGAGTAAAGGGTTATAGTGCCGAATTAGCTTTCATAGAGATTCTGAAAGCTTCGGGATTGTCTTATGAAGATCTTAAAGGTATAGAATATATCGGAACGGCGGATGCAGGAGACCTACTACGAGACGGACATATTGATGCTATTGCAAACTTGCTCGCTGCACCAGTTTCCACTTATCAAGAATTGGATACGACACTAGGTATCCGCCTAATCCCATTAGAGGACGACGTTATTAAAAAAGTACAAGAAGAAAATCAAGCTTACCTAAATCATACAATTGAAGCAGGTACTTATAAAAATATTAAGGAAGATATTCCGACTATAGCCGCTTATACACCATTAATGGTAAGTAATGATCTTATAGATGAAGAAACAGGTTATCAATTAACGAAAATGATGTTTGAAAATGCTGACACTTGGAAAACTCTTTCTGCAGTAATGAAGGATTTCACACCAGAATTCTCTGTTGAAAATACAGTTGGTCCATTCCATAAAGGCGCAGAAAAGTATTACAAAGAAATTGGATTAATCGACTAATAGAGAAGTGGTTAATTTAGAAAGGATGTGAGCGATATGAATAAACCTGTTTTAGAAGAGAAGATAGACTCAGATGTTTATGATGAAGATGGTGTAGTGAACGCCAAAGTTCGCTCGTTTAATAATATATTTTCAAAAATAGTATCGATTGTCGCAATCAGCATGTCAATATTCCACTTATATACGGCTGTATTTGGTGTATTTGAATCGATTTTGCAACGTTCTGCACACTTAGGATTTGCATTGATTCTTGTGTTTGCGATCTATAAACCTTTAAAAAGGGTCAGTCATCAGGATCATAAAATCCCAATTTATGACTGGATTCTTATCCTATTGTCTATTGGGTGTTACTTATACTTTATTTTAAATGCTAATGAAATTTCGTCTAGAATGAGTTATGTAATGCCACTGACTAATATTGAGGTTGGTATTGGTATTGTAGCTGGTCTACTACTTATTGAAGCAACACGACGAGTTATTGGGAATGTATTAGTAGTTATTATAGCTGTATTCCTTACCTATGGATTCTTCGGTCATTTCCTTACTGGGACATTAAGTCATAAAGAGTTTTCTTTAATGTGGATTATTGACCACCTTTTCTATACAACAACAGGAGTATTCAGCACACCTCTTGGTGTATCCTCAACCTTTATCTTTATCTTTATTTTATTTGGTAAGTTTCTAGAGGTTTCAGGCGCTGGGAAGTTCTTTATTGATCTATCTGTGGCAGGGATGGGAAAATACCGTGGTGGACCAGCTAAAACCGCCATTTTAGCTAGTACAGCACTGGGTACCATTTCAGGTAGTGCAGTTGCGAATACAGTCACAACAGGTGCTTTTACAATTCCATTAATGAAGAAAACTGGATATAAAAAAGAATTTGCGGGTGCTGTAGAAGCAGTTGCGTCAACCGGCGGACAAATCATGCCTCCAATTATGGGAGCCTCTGCATTTATCATTGCCTCATATTTGGGAATACCTTACACGGACGTAGCAATCGCAGCTATCATTCCTGCGTTACTCTTCTATCTATGCTTGTACATACAAGTTGACTTACGAGCAGTGAAAACCGGTCTTGTAGGTGTTCCAAAGGATAAGCTACCTAACTTCTGGAATGTATTCAAAAAAGGTTTTTTATACTTTGTTCCACTTATAGTTATTGTATTTCTTCTCGTTGGTGGTAGTTCTCCAATGAAAGCTGGCTTATATTCAATCGTTGCCACTATTGTAATCGCGATATTAACAAGTTATGAAAAGATTAATATTAGAAAAATCATTTCAGCCCTTGACCTTGGAGCACGTGCGTCACTTGAGACTGCGATTGCCTGTGCTGCATCGGGATTAATAATAGGAATGATAGGATTGACTGGCATTGGATTAAAATTCAGTAGTTTAATCATTCAAATTTCCGGAGGCGTTTTATTTATTACGCTGATTCTTACGATGATTACAAGTATTGTACTAGGAATGGGATTGCCAACTGTGGCAGCTTATATTGTTCAAGTACCACTTACTATCCCGGCACTAATTGAGTTAGGTGTTTCACCTATTGCAGCTCACCTATTCATCTTTTATTTTGCAGCCGTTTCAGCTATAACACCTCCCGTTGCACTCGCAGCCTTCGCTGCCGCTGGTCTTGCTGGATCTGATCCAATGCGAACAGGTATAGCTGCGTTAAAACTTGGTATT
Organism: Sporosarcina ureae; assembly: GCF_002109325.1. Taxonomy (GTDB): domain Bacteria; phylum Bacillota; class Bacilli; order Bacillales_A; family Planococcaceae; genus Sporosarcina; species Sporosarcina ureae_C. Next base: position 972,319 of record NZ_CP015348.1, read on the forward strand.
GCAGCATTTGTTGTACCTTTCTTCTTCGTATATGGAGAGCAACTATTATTTATAGGTGATCCAGTTTCAATCCTAATAGCTATTATTACAGCTATTATTGGGATAGTAAGTATGGCTTGTGCTGTAGAGGGATGGTTGATTAAAAGATGCAGTATAATTGAGCGTCTTATCCTAGTTGCTAGTGCCATAACTTTAGTTATGCCTGGAATAACAACAGATATTATCGGTGTTACTATCTTAGGGTTAATGTATGCATATCAGAAGTCCTTTAATAGAAAGAAGGAATTGGCAATAGAGTAGTAAAAAGGTGCATGCCATATAAAGCATGCACCTTTTTATTCAATCAGTGGTTGACAGCGAAGTAATGAACGCTTTACTAATTTGTCTAGAGGTATCTTGAAGTATAGGCAAAAATGTTTCCCTGAGTTCTTCTTTAGATACACGACCTGCATGCGCGGAACAGTTTATAGAAGCAGTAACTCGACCATTCGTGATGATTGGAACAGCTACGGAGCGTAACCCTTCTTCAAGCTGTTGATCAACGCCTGCCCACCCTCTTTGTTTAACATTTCTAAGTTCTTGTTTTAATGATTCCAGGTCAACAATTGTATTTTGAGTAAATGAATTGAAATCAATTGTTTGCAATCTCTCATCTAATTCATCTTCTGGAAGATGTGCAAGAAGAATATGTCCTAGCGAGGTTGCATAAGCCGGCAACCTTGAACCAATATTTAAATTAATACGCATAATACGATTAGCCTGTACACGTGCAACGTAGACAATATCTGTCCCTTCAAGCACGGATATGGAACAAGACTCTCCAGTCTTTTCAGTAAACTCACGCATAAAAGGTGTGGCAAGATTCCACAAGTTTTGTGAACTCAAGTATGCATAACCAAGTGATAATGTCCGAGCAGTAAGAGAGAAAATGCCATTCTTTGATTCTGCAAAACCTAGAGCTTCAAGAGTAAGTAGTAGTCTACGTACAGTAGGTCTTGATAACCCTGTAATAGTTGCTGCTTGACTTACCGTCAATTCTGGAAACTCTTCTGAAAATGCTTGAATTACTATAAGACCACGCTCTAAAGATTGAATAAAATCACCAGAATCTCTTAAGTTGTTTGAAAATTCACTTGACAAAAAAACCCCTTCTTCCTATAATTAATTTAGTTTGTACGTTATGCGTTTAGTTGTACGCTAATCGTACAACATACAAAAGAATTTAACAACTATTTTACAAACCTTTCTTATTTAATACTACAGATTTATAGGTATTATAAAAACCAGCCTAAAAAGTTAAATGGATCTATAACAAGGAGAGTGACAAAATGACAAAATTAAAAAAGAGTGCATCCGAAGCACTTGAACTTATTAAATCAGGCGATACAATTCTAGTCGGAGGATTTGGATTAATTGGTGCACCTCTAACACTTATTGAGGCATTGACACAAAAAGACCTGAATGATCTTACAATTGTCAGCAATAACCTTGGAGAGTCTGGAAAAGGTTTAGGAATCTTATTAAACCAAGGAAAAATAAAAAAGGCAATTGGATCCTACTTCACTAGTAATCGCGATGTCGGGGATATGTATCAAGAAGATAAGCTAGAGCTAGAACTGTTACCACAGGGAACGTTAGCTGAATCTATACGCGTAGGCGGAGCAGGTCTTGGAGGATATTATACTATGACAGGCGTTGGCACGGATCTTGCTAAAGGTAAAGAAGAACGTGTAATTGATGGTGTACGTTATATCTTTGAGAAACCTATACGCGGTGATGTAGCAATTGTACGAGCACACAAAGCTGACACTTTAGGGAATCTTGTATACTACAAAACAGCACGTAACTTCAATCCACTGATGGCTACGGCAGCGAAAAAGGTCATAGTTGAGGTAGATGAGATTGTCGAGCCCGGTGAACTAGATCCTGAAGCTATTATCACACCACACTTATTTGTTCACGCAATTATTCAAGCAAAGCAAGTGCTAACAAAAGAAGGAGTGGTCGCAAAATGAGAACAGCTATGTCTAGAAAAGAAATTCAGCATATGATTGCAGAGCGAGTAGCGAAAGAGTTAGAGGGTCCAATAGTGGTTAATCTTGGTATTGGAATTCCAACATTAATTGATCAGTATATACATGATAAAAGTGTTTCTCTTCACACAGAAAACGGGCTTCTAGGTGTAACAGATATTAATGAAGATGATATTGACCCGAATCTTGTAAATGCGGGTAAACTTCCAATAGGAGAAGCTGTAGGAGCTGCTTACTTTAATAGTTCTGAATCATTCTCTATGATTCGCGGCGGACATGTAGATGTAGCCATACTGGGAGCCCTACAGGTTGACGAAACAGGTATTATAGCCAATTGGGCGGTACCTGGAAAGAATATCATGGGAGTTGGAGGTGCAATGGACTTGCTCGTAGGAGCAAAGAAGGTATTTGTCACGATGAGTCATACATCAAAGGATGGATCATCCAAACTTCTGAAAAAATGTACTTATCCGATTACCTCTACTCGAAGTGTAGATTTGATTTTTACAGAACTAGCAGTCTTTAAAGTAACTGAGCGTCATGAGTTGAAATTAGTAGAGCTAATGCCAGGCGTCTCAATCAATGAAGTAAGAGCTAAGACCGAAGCAATATTTCTCGAATAATAAGGAGGCGTATTAATTATGAATGATGTAGTTATCATAGATTCAGTAAGGACGGCAATCGGTAAACTAGGAGGATCACTAGGTGCTATTCAAGCAAATCATCTAGCAGCACATGTAATTGAGACAATTATTGAACGAACAGGGATAAAGAAGGATATAGTGGAAGAAGTAATTTTTGGACAAGCTAAACAAAGTGCAGATGAGTCCAATATAGCTCGCTATGCATTGTTGAGAGCTGGGCTTCCTACGAGTATTCCAGGATACACAGTCCATCGCCAATGCGGTTCTGGAGTACAAGCAATTAACTCTGCCGCACAACAAATTGGTGCTGGTCTTAGTGATGTGATTATCGCAGGTGGAGCAGAATCGATGAGCACAGCCCCTTATTATGTAAATGACGTACGACTTGGTGTAAAAGCTGGAAATACTATTTTAAAAGATCCAAACACTGAAAGTCAACCAGGTTCACAACCCACTGAGCAATATGGAGTTTTAAATATGGGTACTACTGCGGAAAACCTTGCCGAAAAATATAACATTACACGCGAAGAACAAGATGAGTTTTCGTTACTTAGCCAAACACGAGCCTCAGAAGCTATTCAAACAAGACGATTTGAAGAGCAGATCACCCCCTATACAATAAAGAATAGAAAACAAACAATAGACTTTAAAGTAGATGAGCATCCTAGGAAGACTAGCATAGAAAAACTAGCGGCTCTTAAGCCTGTATTTAAAGAAGGTGGTACTGTCACTGCCGGTAGTTCAAGTGGAAGAAATGATGGGGCGGCTGCGATATTGCTAATGAGCGCAGAAGCAGCTAAGAAGTACAACCTAGCCCCTAAAGCACGTATTGTATCGCAAGCTTCTGCAGGATGTGATCCTGAAGTGATGGGTATTGGACCAGTAGAAGCTACAAAAAAGGCATTAAAATTAGCTAATCTGGAAGTTAGTGATCTAGATGTCATAGAGTTAAACGAAGCATTTGCTGCTCAAGCATTAGCCTGTATAAAGGAATTAGAGTTGGATATAGCCAAAGTGAATCCAAACGGTGGAGCGATTGCTCTTGGTCATCCAGTAGGTGCTACTGGTACTATTCTGATAACTAAGGTGTTGCATGAGTTAGAGCGTACTGGAGGTCAATATGGGCTAGTTACGCTTTGCATCGCTGGTGGTATGGGGATTGCTACCATTGTAGAGAATCTTAATAGATAACAAACTTCAATACATTATATCAAATACAAGAACATGCGGATTTTTCAATATCTGCATGTTTTTTCATGTGCGAGATAGAACATATAACCACCATAACTTAGAAAAAGTTATCATGTCTGCCCTCACTCCACTCTAGTTCAATTCAGAATTACTTCTAATTTGATGATCTGGTACCTTCTTTATCTTTTCATCATTGATCTAGAAGTTCTTTTAAATATGGAAACATACATGATCAGTCTGGCAGTGACTCCCGATCTCATCACAAATTACATCTGATTGGTTAAATATTAAAGGTCCATTTTATGATAGCCTTCCTTCTTTACAGTCGCACTCAAAGTACTCGTACTGAGATCAGATATTACTGTTTCAAATCGATTAAAGGTATCTTATTTTTCATTATTCTTATATGAATATTCATTTGTTTATTTTAGCTAATGCCCAATGCTCAAAAGGAGTTCTATTATCAGGCATAGATTTTCCTGGTCCGTACCAATGATTTGTTATGACAAACGCACGACTATTTATTATTACTTTTTCTTTATAAAATCGCTGTCTGCCGTAGTTATCATAGCAATCTTTTTTTTGTAATGGACCTTCAACTGAAACCTCAGAGAGAATAGGCACATTACTGCAACAAAATGAAAGCTTGCATCTTTCCGCGTCTATTAATAAATTAATGTCACCATCTGATAAACACTTTTTTTCAATAAGTTTCTGAAATAAGGCATATGCATATTGTTTATTGGAATAGCCATTAACACTGAACATACTTTCAACTCCCTTCCACCACGCCCCTATTAGATTTTTATCCAGGTTTATTTACAGCACTATATTATTTATTACTGTCAAAATATTATTTAAAGATATATTTTCTACTCACCTTGCTATATTTATTTATATAGCAGTATAATCAAGTAGTATGTATAGACTACAAAAATCCCTATTTATACATATAAATAACTATAACATAGAGGTGTAATTATGAGAAAAGTTATGTCAGCTTTATTATTACTAGCTTTAATTTTTTCTTCCGCTATTCCGTCAGAAGCCATTGCAGCAACAAAGACAGTTATGTATGTAAATGCTAAAAGCGATGTTATTCTGCGCGACAAACCAGCACACAATGCAGAGAAGTTAGGAACTATTAAAAATCACGGCCAAGTCATTATGTTATCTTCATCAAAGTGTTGGTCCTATATTCAGGCAGGATAGATTAAAGGCTATGTTTATAGTTCTGCATTATCCAAGAAAAACCCAAAAGTTAAAACTGCTCCTACGACTATAAAAGGCGGTTTAAATCCTGTCGACGGCCTGATTCTAACCTATTCACCATCTTTCTTTGGCTCTAAAAAAGATACATATCACGTAAGAATAGAAAATAAGCATAGTCTTTTATACAATAAAGAAAGTATTGCTTATCCGAATCGTGCAGATATTGCATATAATGGAAATGGGGAAGTTCTAATTGTAGGGGTTTCAGATACTGATTATAACTTTATCAGTGTGTACTATCCATTATTACAAGGAAGCTACGCTGAGTCATTTTCACCTTATGGATATGTACCGAATGATATCTTAGTAGAAAGCACAACAAAAACTATCAGAGTAAAAGCAGGCAGTTTCAAGAACGTTATAATACTACGTGAACCTGATGGATCAAGACACTACCTCGCTAAAGGAATCGGAGTTATTAAAAGCACATCCAGCAATGGTAAAGTCATTACAGAATTAGCAACAGTAAAATCAAGAAAATAAAACATCGCTGTTCAAGTTAGTTCTTGAACAGCGATGTTTTATTATAGGTATATGCCCGTGTTTTTTTCATGACTTTTTATCACACTAGTATCATAGTTTTACGAGTACCCTTCAGGAAAACCTCCACTTTCATTTAGAATTACCACATATACATTTCGATTATTTTTCGTAAAGGGACCAGGTACCATCTTTAAAGCGGACTCTATCCATGAATTAAAGGTGCCTGTGTGAGAAATATTCATGAATGCTTCTCACACAGGCACCTTATGTCCTTTACCTTCACTCTTCTTTACCTGTAAACCACTTCCGCCCCCACTCTTCAATCCCTTTCCAAAACTCTTTCTTCTTCTGATCCTTCTCTATTTTCTTCTCTTTCTTTTCCCTTTCTTCCTTCGTCTTTTTCTTCTGCTTCTTCAGCTCTTTGATTTCTTCATCAATTAACGACAAATCAAATTCCTTTGCTGTTAATTCACTAGCTGATTTTGAAACAACTTGTGCGAAAATGGGTGGTGCAGTAAAGCTGCTGGTAGATGTTAAATAATGGTCGGCGTCTGTTTTATCATATCCAAGCCATACCGCACCGGCAATATCCGGTGTATAGCCAACGAACCAATGATCTTTTGAACCGTCCACTCCTTCAATCGGGAGCTGCGTGGTGCCCGTCTTTCCCGCCACGTCCACACCGGAAACTTGTGCTTTTTTGGCAGTGCCTTCATTTACAGCCCCTTGCAGCATATAGGTCATTTGCTGGGCAACTTCTGCATCTGTCACTTGTACAGACTCACCCTGCCACTTCCCAAGCACTTTTCCTTCCGAATCTTTAATTTCGGTGATCGCATGCGCTTCCTCCATCACACCATCATTCGCAAACGCAGAAAACGCTTGAGCCATCCGCAAAGGAGACGTACCTTTGTCCATTCCTCCGAGCGCTAATCCAAGCGTACGGTCATTTTTTTCTAATGAAATCCCGAACTGCTCAACCGCCTGCACGCCATTTTTGATGCCGATCTCATCCAACAACCAAACAGGAGGGATATTATACGATTGCGCGAGTGCATCGTACATCGTCACTTCTCCTCTATATTGCTGATCAAAGTTTTTCGGAGAGTACCCATCCATATCAATCGGTTCATCCACAAGCAAATCTGACATATGATAGCCTTGCTCAAGTGCCGGAGTATAGACGGCAAGCGGCTTCAACGCAGATCCAGGCTGCCGTATGAGGTCAGTCGCATTATTGAAGCGTCCCTGCGTATATTCTCCTCTTCCACCGACTAACGCTAGGATTCCACCTGTTTTAGGGTTCAAGAAAACAGAGGCACTCTGCAAAAGCTGATCTGGCGTGCTCTTAGGAAAATATCTATCATCCGCATATACGTCTTCTAGCGCATTTTGGACCGTCGAATTGATTTCTGTCGTAATATGCAACCCGCCGGACAGCACTTCATTTCTCGTCAAATCGTACATAGTGACCGCCTCGTCCACTACACGGTCGATATAATACGGATAGTTCACTTTATAATCTGGAACTGTCGATTCAGCCAATGCCAGTTTCTGCCCGACCGCTTCATCGTATTCTTGCTGACTGCTATACTGTTCACTCAGCATCAACGACAACACGAGATTGCGCCGTTTCACCGACTTTTCTATATCTTTCGTAGGCGCTAAATGCGACGGAGCTTTAATGATGCCCGCAATTGTCGCAGATTCACTTAACGTCAATTCGCTAACATCTTTACCGAAATAGGTCTGCGCTGCTCGTTGAACGCCCCATGCCCCGTCACCGAAATAGATTTGGTTCAGGTAACGTTCCATGATTTCCTCTTTCGAATACACTCGTTCAATCTTCTTTGCGAGGATCAGTTCTTTGAATTTACGCGAATACGTACGCTCTTGCGTCAAAAATACATTTTTCGCAAGCTGCTGCGTAATCGTACTCCCCCCTGCCACGATTTTACCTTTGAACGCGTTCTCGACTAAGGCGCGTCCCATCCTGAAATAATTAATACCGTGATGTTTGTAGAATCGTTGATCTTCCACAGATACGACGGCTTCGATCAACGTATTCGGAATTTGGTCGATCGATACACCTTCAATATTCGAATTCGAAACCTTACTGATCACTTCACCGTCCGTATCGTAAATCACTGTCGATCTGGGTGCAGGTTCTTCGAGTTTACTTACGTCACTGAATGTGATGAAGATATTCAGTACGAGTAGTACGCTAAGAACGGCAAGCAGTGCACTGATCCATACGAAACGGATGATCTTGTTCTTCAGGCTTCTTTTCTTTTTAGGTGCTTTTTTATGTTGTAATGCCTTATACTCGGATCTTTTCATATAGGTTTCACCTGCTTTATGCTGCGAATTTTTATTGGTTCAGTACAGCATAAGTATTGACGATGCCGGTGTTTGAAGGTTGCGGACTTTGTCTGTTGGGGGATTTTGGTACGGATGTATGTAAAAAAGATACTACTCAGAAGTTAGGATTCTGGGTAATATCTTACTAAAAGTACCTGTGCATGAAACTTTCATGATGGTTTCGCGCACAGGTACCTTATTTAAAGAATACGGTCCACAATCTGTCGTAATTCTAAAAATGCATCTTCCAAATGATTTGTTAACTCTTGCGCATGATGTGCTTCATCCGCACTGGAGGAGATATTAATAGAAATCGATTGATCCAATAAAATATAAGCGAGTCCAAAACCACCTTCAACGACTGGTCCGAATATCCGATACTTTACATTGTCATACGCCATACCACTTGTCGAAATAAAATCATGACGCATTGTCAAATAACCAGTGTCGCTAAAGAGTGCAGGTCTATCCGTCATACCGAGGTCTTCCCCGTGCAACTTATACATTTGCTCTAGGCCGTACATATGCCTTTCAACACCGAATCCTTTACGGCACCTGATGATTCGATCTGTATGGGCCGCACTCGCCTTTTGCATCAAGTCATACAACACTTCATGACTCTCTTCACCATTTTCTAGCGCTTTCACCAAGTCGATCTTTTCCATACTGGTCGCTCTTGCACATTCTGTTCTTCCCTCATAAAATGCACGAACTGAAACGGGTTCATAAACGCTTCTAAATACGCCAAACGTTCTGTACTGTGCAATTTGTAAGGCCATATGAAAAAACGCGTCCGGACTAATATTCATGGTTTTGATTTCATCTGAACCAAAGCTGTTGAAGATTGTCGTTTTAATAGAGAACTCTTTTTTGATTCTTGCATTCTCTTTTTCAAATTTCATTAATGACTTCTCCATCTCCGCAGATAATTCCCATTGTTGTTTTTCCATTAGAGTAGGTTCAGTCGTATATATTTTTTCAGGCTCATCACTTTCCAGACCTTCATTTACATAGCTAATGACAGCAAATATCGTCGTACCATCAACCGAAGAGTGCTCGATGCTATAACCCAATTCACCTTTATTAGTGAGGATCACTTGGATGGTTTTATCAAAGTATTTATTCGTTCCATTTAACATTAAATTCTCAATCGCTTCTTCGGAACTACTACTTTCTTCATCCATAGATAGGACAATTAAAGAATCCGCTATCGCTTGTAGATGATTCGCATTCACTTTAGATACAGTGAGTTGATCATATATCTTCGCAGCTTCGTCTCTTTTCGCAGTTGTAAAAATCCCTACGTTGGCGCCTTCACTTTGCTCTTCTTGAAAAGTTCGCTCAATAGCATGTGCGATTTCACTGCTTTGATACATTTCACCTTCACTATTTGTTACATTCACTTTATACACATTTCTCTTATATAAAATAATGACATGGTTATTTCTTTTCTCAAATGCCGCTAGTCTAAATTCATCTCTTTCTACTCTCGGTATGCGAATGGACTTGAAAAACTTCTTATATTGACTCATATCTTGGGGCACACCATTTTTTACGACGGGCGCTACTTCGCCATCAATGATTAAATGATATAATTCCGTGACTAAACGGCTTACCTTTCCGGCAAGTTCCGCACGCGTATATCGATTTTCATGGTTTTTATTATCCAATAAAATATTGAAATGCATGCCCGTTGGTAATGGATCACGGAATGTTAAATACATATCATCCCATAAAGGCTTTAGCCAACTCCCTTCAATTTCGGCATCCAATTCGCACAATTTTTTTTGAAGTTTTTCTGCGTCTCCATCTACTTTGAAGAAATCGTTCACAACCTCAGTAGTTTCTGCAAGTTGTTTATCGTTTAAAAATGGTTCAACCCATTCAAGAAGTCGCTCTCTTGTACTCGTCAATGGCGGTATTGGTAAAGATGGTAATTCATTTTTGTAAGCAAATGTCTTGTTTATAATAATTATCTCCTTCATGATTCATTTCTAAGCGATTATCATTTTTAACGTTAAAAAGAAGATCGGGTGTCCAATCTTCTTTTCGAACAATTTATTTATTGTTGTTTTTGCATTCAATAAAATCATTAGACCGAAATCAAACTTCAATCACGATATGCATTGATAGTAATTGTAACTAGTGGGTTTGTCAAAATCAAACAGTATTACATGTAGTAAAAGGATCTCACACAGGTATCTTATTTTAAAAAGAACGTCTATTTACATTTTTGAAGAGATGTCCTTCATTTTATTTTCGAATTCCATATACTTCGTTTCATACCCTTCAAGATGTTCGCCGCTTGTCCCAAACTTCTCAATTAGTTCTGCTGCTGCCGTCTTTAGTTCTTCGAAGTCTTCAGTCATGCCAAGTTCTTCAATTTCTTCGTGGAAATATCCGATATACGTGATTGTCGATTCTGCAAGAAATTGTTCAGCATGCGCAAATTTCTCTCGATAGTCAGATCCCTCTTTCATGTGATTTACGGAGCTTTCAACGAAACTTTTCACGCTTGAATATTCCGAGAAGAAAGCTTCTTCAAGGTCATCGGTTTCTTCATTGAATTCGTTGACCATTGGTGGACGTTCCATTACTTCGCCTTTTGACTCATTGTCTTGTGCCGGCTCGACTTGTTGCACGGGCGCATCGACTTGCTTCGTTTCTTCGTCATCCGCTGCGCAACTCGCTAACAATAGCCCAAGGATAACAAACGATCCCAATGCACTATTCATCTTTTTCAATTCAAACTCCCCTTCCCTTTTTACTTTATCCTAACATATTATTGGAAATTAAAAACACCTGCGCACGAAACTCTCATGAATGGTTAAATATTCATGTTTGTTTCTTACACAGGTATTTTATTTAAGAATAGTTAATAAATTGCGCAATGAATAGGAATGCAATAGCTAGCCCATACCAGATTAAGAGAAGCGGCCAAATGAATTTCACCCATTTGCTCCACTGGATTCCCACAATTGCTAAAGCTGCCATAAAGTATCCGGACGTCGGATAGAAAATGTTCGAGAAACCATCTCCGAATAAGAAGGCAAGTACTGCTGTTTGCCTAGAAACACCTGACAAGTCCGCAAGCCCAGACATAATGGGCATAGTAACCATCGCTTGTCCACTTCCCGACGGAATTAGGAAGTTCAGTAATCCTTGGACCACTAACATGATCGTAGCCGTAACACTACTTGGCATTGCTGCTACTAGATTCCCAGCTGCATACGTAATAGTATCCATAATATTTCCGTCATTTAGCACAACCGCGACTCCACGTGCTACGCCAACGATTAACGCCCCTAAGAGGATATTTTTAAATCCTTCAATAAAGGATTCCGAAATCTGAGATACTCCGAGACCTCCAACAAGACCCACAATAATTCCGGTCATAATATATAAACCAGATAGTTCCCGGAAATACCAGCCGTGTTCGAACAAGCCCCAAAGTAACACACCAAACGCAATCAACACCACAACAGAAGCAAGTTTTTGCCTAGTTGTTGCTTTTTGCTGATCCGTGTCCAGCATTGCTGCATTCTGCGTTAAATCAGACGCATCATATGTAATACTTAACTCGGGATGACTCCGCACCTTTTTAGCGTATCGAACGACGAATACTATTCCAACTAAGAGTATAGTAGCCAGAATAATAATTCGGTAACCCATTCCAGAGTATAACGGAAGTTGAGATACCGTCTGGGAAACACCTAAGTTTGCAGGAGATGTGAGTGCAACAGTAAATCCAGAGATCGTAGCCACAAGCACTGTTCCTGCTGCTGTAACTTTATCAAAACCGAGTTTCAGCATGAGGGGTAAAATAGCAGGCAAGTAGATTAAGGATAATTCAACTTGACCCGTAAACGTAGTAATAATTGCAAAAGGGATCATCAATATCGGGATCACCCATAGTCCCCTATTTGAAAACATATGTGCTAATTTCCCAACACCGATACTAATTATTCCAGTTCGTTCAATGACCGCGAACATACCGCCAATCATAAGAACTCCAAAAATAATTTCTGCTGTCTCAATCAAGCCCGTTGGAACCGCAAACATAAAATCAAATAGACCAACCGGTGTCCTTTCAACCAATTCAAACGTATTGGGATCAATAACCTCCCTACCGTCTTCCATCGTCACACGTTCGTACTCACCTGCAGGCACGATATAACTGGCTAGAGAAGCCAAGATTATAATCATAAACAGGATAACGAAAATATGAGGCAGCGAAAATTTCTTCTTTTCACTTTTCACTTCATTTTCTTTCACTAAACGTACCTCCTCTTTCACCATTCACACGACCCCCTACACTTGTATGGAGTCAGGAACTTTGATGTGTTTTTCTTGTTGAATAACTCTTTTCCATTCGTTCACAGTAAACAGGACTTTCAGGAAATAAAGTATTCTATCAATTTTGGCAATTGAATACATTCTATACTATATATTATTTTCGTATTAATCAAGGCTTCCTTTGTAAGGATACATGAGCCGATACTTTTTATTTTTCATTCAGAAACAAAATCATTGCTTTTGTAAATTAAATCGTATAAGATTAAATCGTACACAACATAAAAAGAAAAGAGGAATTTTACATGAAACCACTATACGAAACGACGATTATTAACACAGGCGGACGCGATGGCTCTGTTTATTCACCAGATAATATTTTCAATTTAGATGTAGCAAAGCCTGTAGCACTTGGCGGTGTTGTGTCTGGCGCATCAAATCCTGAACAATTGTTTGCGGCTGGATAAAGCGCATGTTTCAACAGTGCACTTGAAATTCAGTTAGACAAAGGAAAAGTAGAGTATGCTAGTAGTGAAGTCATCGCAACTGTAGCACTTTATCCGGATAAAACCGACGGCGGCGTGAAGCTAGGCGCTAAACTTGAAGTAACAATCGAAGGTGTAGATCAAGCAACTGCAGAAGAATATGCAAAGAAAGCACATAATTACTGCCCGTATTCTAAAGCACTCAACGGGAATGTCGAAGTGGAAATCACAGTGAAATAAAAGGAGGAATTTACTTGGTATCGGTATACGATTTTGAAGTTAAAAAAACGGATGGCGAGATCTTGTCTTTGAAAGAGTATGAAGGAAAGCCTTTAGTTATCGTCAACACAGCTAGTAAATGTGGCTTCGCTCCACAGTTCGGTGGTTTACAATCGCTATATGAACAATATAAAGACGATGGCCTGATGGTAGTCGGTTTTCCTTGCGATCAATTCAATGACCAGGAATTTGATAATATTGATCAAACAACTGAATTCTGCCAACTGAACTATGGTGTTTCATTCCCAATGATGGCAAAAGTGAACGTAAACGGCGATGAAGCAGACCCGTTATTCGATTACCTGACAACAGAGAAAAGCGGACTGCTCTCGAAGAAAATCAAGTGGAATTTCACAAAGTTCCTAGTAGATCGTAACGGACACGTCGTGAAGCGATACGCACCCCAAACCGATCCTGCAAAGCTGGCGGACGATGTGGAAAAGCTATTATGAAAAAAGACTTTTCTACACTAGATAAACAGCTCTGTTTTGCGGTTTATGAAACGGCTGGAGAGTTCACCAAGTTATACGCCAGTGTCTTAAAATCATTCGGACTTACGTATCCTCAATACCTAGTGCTGCTCGCGTTATGGGAACATGACGAAATCACGATGAAAGAGCTCGGCGAACAAGTAGGCCTAGGCACAGGGACGCTCACACCGATGATTTCCCGTATGCAGGAAAAAGGTTGGCTACGCAAAGAACGTTCAGTAGAAGACGAACGTAAAGTTTATGTCAAGTTAGAGAAAAAAGCATACGACGAGAAAAACTCTATTATTGAACGAGTTAATGAGGAAATTCAATTGTGTAATATTGGGTTAAGTGAGTATGAAGAGCTTATGGTTCGATTAAATGAGTTGCAGGGGAAGTTGAAAGAGCGTACGAGGTTGTGATGAAGGGTACTGGGTCCGCACATGATTCTAGATTTATTTAGAATTTATTCTGAGTTGTGTGGGGATCTGGTGCTTTTTTCATTTTGAATAAAATGTACAAAAAAAAACGATAGAGTGACTGATTTTCACAGTTGTTCTATCGTTTGTTCTTGTTGATATCATATTCGAACATAAGTTTAAGGTACCTTGTTTTAGAACCAGTCTTGACCTCGAGCAAGTCACTTGTTTTTCTTCACTTAGAAGTATTAAATTGTTTATTTACATTGACATGTTATTTTTTATGGAGCTGGTATTTTCCTGGTCAATTAAACGTTCAAAGTTATCCAAGATCTGAAATAGATATTTTTTGCTTTGCTGACAAGTTTCTTTATTGGCTATTTCCTGAGATGTTTGTGTATAGCGACCTTTTTCGAAGGAGTCACCAAACTTATCTAGTATACGCTGTAGATATTCATTATCAATTTCGGGGTGAAATTGAACTCCGAGAATAGAACGTCCTATTGTAAATGCTTGATTATCGAATGCTTCATTGTCTGCTTGAAGTACAGCGTCTTCAGGCAGATCAAATGTATCTTGATGAAACTGAAAAAATGGAATTTCGTTCGGCAAGCCTTCTAGTAAAACATGAGACTCGCTGTTTTCAACAAAAGAAATCTTCCACCAACCTATTTCTTTATACTTGGCTTTTCTTACAGATTTTCCATACACACTAGCAAGTAGTTGGGCCCCTAAACATATTCCAAAGATCGGTTTTCCACTGTCCGCTACACTGCGAATCCATTTCTTCTCTCTTATTAACCAGGGATACTCTTGTTCTTCATACGCGCCCGCTTGACCGCCTAATATAATTAGCATTTCAAAGTTTTCGATTGGGGGATACTCTTGCCCACAGTCTACACGAATAATTTGCATTTCATGACATCGGCTGATCACCCATTCCTTTACAAAACCAGGTGCAACTAAACCTTCGTGCTGTAAGATACAAACTTTCATATTCTAACTGCACCTTTCTATAAGTATACTTACAAGTTAACCCCAACCAGTGTATTCTTCTAATTTGGCATAATCAAAATCGCCTTGCGCTACATCTTCACAAGCAGCTTCCAAAAGATTCAGAGCTTCTTGTACTTCATTCTCAGTAATTATAAGCGGAGGTGTGATCTCTAGTACATTCCCATGAATTCCTACTGTATATACAAGCAAGCCTAATTCGTAAGACCGGTAGCATATAGCTGCAGTCACTAACGGATCGGGTTGGTTGCTTTCAGATTCAACAATCTCAATCCCTATTGCCAGCCCTTTACCTCTTACATCTCCAATAAAATTGTATTTCTTTTTAATTTCCTTAAGACCTGTCAAAAACTGATTTCCGCGTTCTGTTGCATTACTCATTAAATTTTCTTCTTTAATAATACTTAAATTTTCTATGGCAGCAGCAGTGGAAATAGGATTCCCACTGGCAGTGAACATATGGCCAGCCGGAACAGCATCCATGATTTCCTTTCTCCCGATAACTGCACTTATAGGTACACCAGCACCAAGAGATTTACCGACCACGATTGCATCCGGAATAATATTATCGTGTTCAAACGCAAACCATTTTCCAGTCCGTCCTAAACCCACCTTCACTTCATCCAGGATCAGATAGATTCCATGCTGATCGCATATCTCACTTAGAGCCTGTAAAAAACCTTCAGGTGGCAGTACCATTCCGCCATCACTTTGTATCGCTTCGATAATTACCCCTGCAGTATCTCCAGGAGGACATACTGTAGCAAATACCTCTTTTAAAAAGTGAATGGCTTGTTCTTTGATATTTTCTTTAATTCCACTGAATGGCCGGAATTCATTTGGGTACGGAATTTTAACGACATTTCCTCTTCCTTCAAACATCGATTGAGCGGCATGGCCTGAAAGGGAGGAAGCACCCATTGTTTGTCCGTGATATGAGCCGAAGAAAGATATCATTTTTGAACGTCCGGCAGCCACTGGTATAAACTTGCTAATAAATTCGTTCGCATCCGATCCCGAATGTCCAAACCATACTTTCTTCTCAAATGTCCCCGGTGAAATACTGATTAATTCATCTGCCAGTGTAGTCATTGTTTCACTTGGTGCACTAAGTTGGGTAGTGAATGAAAGCTTTTTATATTGATCATATATTACCTTTGCAACTTCTTCTCGGCTATAACCGATGTTTGCCACTGCCCAACCTGCTGTTAAATCTAGATAAGAAGTACCCTCCGTATCAATAATTCTCGTTCCAGATGCACTCTCTACAGAGATTGGATGGAAACGAAGACTGAGCGCTTTTGAAATCAACTTTTTTTCTCTCTCAATAATGGTGTCTGTTTTCGTCAAACATATCTCCACCTTCTAAAAAATATATTAACTCTTACGCCACCTTCTGAATCGTTGAGTTTAATTAATAAACAGAAGAAAACAACTGTCTTTCCCATTCATTTACTTGATAAAAATGAGATTTCCATTCAGATTTTTTAACTTTAATAAACTCTTCCCAAATATCTCTTCCAATACTTTCTGCGAGTATCGTATCTTTTTCAAGATAATAAAGAGCTTCCTTTAAATCTCTCGGTGCATCTTCTACGCCTAATGTGATTAATTCTTCAGCTGATAATGAAGCAATATCTTTTTCAAGTGGAAGACCAGGATCCATCTTCTGCCGAATACCATGCAACCCTGCAGCAATCAAAGCAGATGACAACATATACGGGTTACACGTTCCATCTGCACCTCTGTATTCAAATCTCCTTTCTCGTCGGGGTTCAAGAACACGGACGAGTGCAGAACGGTTGCCTACTCCATAGCAAACATGTGCAGGAGCAAAAGTTCCAGGCAATAAGCGCTTATAAGAATTCATAGTAGGCGCAGCTATTGCAGAAAGCGCTTTCGCGTGGTGCAAAATGCCGCCTATGAAGTAATAGGCAGTATCAGACAGCTCTAATCCTCTGCTATCATTAGTTTCTTTAAAAACATTCCGCTCTCCGTCAAATATACTGATATGGACATGCAGCCCACTGCCTGCATATTCTTCAAAAGGTTTCGGTGCCAAAGTCCCAACCATCCCCATATCTCTGGCTAAATGTTTGAATAGCTGACGGAAAGTTACTTGGTTATCTGTCGCTTTAAGACTTTCATCGTATTTTGTATTAATTTCCAGTTGTCCAGGACCGTATTCACTTGATATCTGTTCTGTTTCAATTCCCAACTTATACATAATTTCAACAAACTTTTGAACAAATTCTTCTTGAATATCCAATCCATCCGTTGAAAAACATAAGCTGTTATCAGCGGGTACAAGTTTTCCGTCATGCTCTTTTAACAAGTAGGCTTCTTGTTCGTAGACCATATTAATCTCGCCGCCGGTTTCTTCTTTAGCTTCCTTCAACAGCCTTTTTAATGCACTTCTGGGACAGCCGTGCCAAGGGTTTCCATCTTCATCTACTAAATCAGCATACATACGCGCCGTTTGATTTCTGTGCGGTAGAATTACAAAAGTGTCTGGATCAGGCATAGCAAAGAAATCACCATCGTCCGCTCCATATCTGGCATTTTCAATCATCCTATCAAACATATTGAAATTCATAATAGCTGTACTGAAATTAACCCCTGTTTCCATTGCGCTTCTCACTTGACTCTTATGAATAGTGCGGGCACGAATTGTTCCTGCGTAATCTAAAAATTCCACACGTACATATTGGATATTCTCGCGCTCTATTCTCTCTAATACTTCTTCTTGCTTCGAGTTCATATTCGTTAGTTTAATTGATGTCATTTCACTCTCTCCTTTTCAGCAACTCTTCGGCAATACTTGTATATAGTTCAACACCGTAAATCAAGACCGTATCGTCGAAGTGAAACTTGGGATGATGCAGATCGAATATTTCTTCATTGTCTTTTTTAATACCTAACCGGAAGTACAGCGACGGTACTTTTTCCGAAAAGTATCCGAAGTCATCGGCACCCATCGAAGGTTCATCAAGCTCATAGACTTGAGTATCACCAAGCAAATCAGTCGCAGTTGTCTTAAATAACTCTGTCATACTGAGTGAGTTATTGATTGCTGGGGCACCAATAATATATTCTATCTTTATAGTGGCATTCCATAATCCTTCTGCGGCTTCACAAATATCTTCAATCTTTTTCCTGATCAATTGTCTCGTTGGCGCAGAGAATGATCTTGCTGTACCTTCTATTTCAACTATATCTGCTATTACATTATTAGCTTCTCCGCCTTGAATTTTACCAATATGAACTAAAGCCGGCTGAGTAGGACTTGTGTGTTTCAACGGAATTTCTTGCAAGTCTTGAACTAACTTTGTTGCTATATTAATAGCATCAATACCTAGATGGGGTCTTGCACAATGACCACCCTTACCTTTAATAACAATTTTAAAATCGTCACAAGATGCCGTCATGCTTCCGCTCTTCACACCAACAGTTCCTAACGGCAGATATGGCCATAAGTGCATACTGACTACACATTCTACTGAGGGATTTTCAAGTACTCCTCTATCAATGAGCTCCTGTGCCGCTCCATCCAATTCTTCACCGGGCTGGAAAATACAGCGTACAGTTCCTTGAAGCTCATCTTTCTTTTCATGCAGCAGTTTAGCTGCACCTAATAGCATAGCCGTATGCCCGTCATGACCGCATGCATGCATTACTCCATCATTACGTGAACGGTAAGAAACTTCTGCCTCTTCTTGAATAGGCAGTGCATCAATATCAGCACGCAAGCCTATGGTTTTGCCTGAAGCGTTCCCAATGATGTCGACAAACACTCCTGTTTCCCCGATCTTTTTATAGTTAATCCCCCAGCCAGTGAGAATCTTCGTGATAGTTTCCGCTGTTTGATACTCTTTAAAAGACAGCTCGGGATTTTGATGGAGTTCTCTTCGAATGGATATTACTTCATCTTTTAATTGATTCAAATAGTCTTTGTTATTCATAGTCCAAATCACCTTTTATTGGTTCCGCGCTATTTTTGCGAAAGGCATTTTTATTGAAGATTTTAAATAGAACAAACAGCACAGTTAGCCAAGCAGCACCTCTTAGTAACGTCCCCAGATCATTGACGAATGATCCATAAAGAACAACTACTATACCGATAAACCCTAATACAGGAAACATCGGAAACAAGGGTTGTCTCCATGATAACTTTGCTACTTCTTCTTTGTAGCGTACTCTGTAAATCACACTGGCAACCAATGTAATCCCCCATGAAAACAACCAAGCAATCACAAGCTGATTTGATAACTCTATATATATCAAATCCGGATTAAATTGACCGATAACAATCAATAAAACAGTTGCAGCCCAAATTACTATAATTGCATTAATGGGCGTGTAAGTTTTAGGGTGTATTTTACCCATGAATTTAGGCAGCATGCCCTCCCTTGCCTGAGAATAAAAAATACGTGAAGTCGCATAAATAGTTCCCATGAGAATAGTAGTTGCTGCGGCTACCCATGCAGCAGTATTCATAATAAATGCACCTGCAACACCAAAAACTTGACCTGCTGCCACTGTAAATGGTGAACTGTCAATCGTCACATTTTGCCAAGGGATGATACCTTGAAGTACGAAATGGGCAAAAGAATAAATAAATAAAAATGTCAGACTTGACCAGATCAGTCCGCGCGGAAGGTCTCGTTCAGGATTAATAGCTTCAGCTCCTGCTGTAACAAGCGTAAGCGCGCCTAAATATGCATACGTACCTAAAGGTATCGCACTTAAAAATCCTGACGCTCCATGTGGCATCAGAGGAGTGAAGTTACTAAGATTTACATCTTTAAGACCAATAACCGCAAATACGATCATTATAGCTACAAGGCCCAACACGAGCCAAAGCTGTATCCTGGCTGCAAGCATAGTACCCGCTATATTCATTAAAGCAAATAAGGTGATAAACACCAGTGCAAACACCATCGGCCACCATTCAGCAGTTAAACTCGGGAAATACCACATTGTTATTTTTCCAAGTGCTAGTCCTACACTGCCGCCAGCTATAATCCAGCCGATCGCAAATGTCATTCCCGCAATGAACCCCCAAGACTTCCCCAAAATCCGTTCAACCCAGTATGACATTGCTCCTGCATTTGGCATGGCAACCGCCATTTCCACTAATGCCATTATTAGAAATAACTGTGACAGACCTGCTACTCCGTACGAAATAATTGAACTTGGTCCCGCCACAGCAATTCCTTCACCCATCAAAAGAAAAATCCCGTCGCCAACTACTGCTCCGACTCCCAAAGCCCAAATGTGCCAGAATTTTAAAGTTCTTTTCGGCTGAAGATCCAACTGTAAATGATCACTCATAAAATTTCCCCTTCCCTATTCTTTTTTATAGTGTGATATTGTAAATCTTTTCAAAATTCCTATAGAGAACCATTTCCCCGATATATTGAGCCCTTTCCACATCCATGTAATCTTTTTCAACCCACGAATTCAGCACTCGCTCAAAGTTTTCAATAAAAATCTTAACACCCATCCAGTTCATTTCAGGAACTGTAAAAGCATCTGATCCATACATGACCTTATCAAACGGTGCCAATTCAAATACTTGAGACATAATCCGTTCGACTCCATGTGCCGTAAATGGATTTTGTAAAGAAATATCCATATATACATTAGGAAGGATACTGACTATAAAGGCAGCCTCCTCCATCCATGGGTAGCCTCCGTGGACAAGATGAACTTTTGTATTTTCGTATTTTTTTTGACGAAAAATATCTAACAAGTAACTTGGGCTTGCTTTTGGAAGTACAACTTCTCCATCGCCGATGCCCGTATGAATATGCATAAA
The DNA here is from genome assembly GCF_002109325.1 of Sporosarcina ureae. Taxonomy (GTDB): domain Bacteria; phylum Bacillota; class Bacilli; order Bacillales_A; family Planococcaceae; genus Sporosarcina; species Sporosarcina ureae_C. The sequence continues at coordinate 993,084 of NZ_CP015348.1, forward strand.
TTTGTCTGCTTCAGTGCAACATTCCATCGCAATATGGAAACAGTAGTCACGAAGCCTTTTTACGGGAGCTCTTGTATCATTTTTAAATGTTTCATATTCTCCTGACGCTGCTGACTCATCAATTTCTTCAACATCCAAGCCGCTTCGGTAAGCAATAATTGTTTTTAATCCTACTATATGTTCTTTTCTCAAATCCTCTTGTAAGCGCTTTCTATAAAGGCTAATGAAATCTTCAAATGATTGATGATTCTCAGAAAGCTCCACCATAAGAGGCTCTATTCTACTTATTTCCCAAACCTTGATATCACATAATACTTCGAACTTCTCTCTGTCTATCGGAGGTTGCGGATAGCCAAAATCCATGATAGCTCCCTGCAAATTTACATCCTTGAAAAGTTTTTGAGTATAGGCAGAAAAATCTTTTGATTGCTCATTTCTTGCATGGACAATTGCTTCAATTTCCTCATCGCAATTGAGATAACGCGACATTCCTCTTAGCAGCCTTTGGATCCACATATTCGATCCTGGATACGGCTGATGCTGTTCTACTTCACTCAAGTCTGAAAACATCTCCGGAATTACTGATAAGGAAAGGTTCCGTAAAAATCCGACTGGTGATTGGGATTCTCGATTTTCTTTAAACGGATGTGCATGCACGTCCACTACTTTTACTCCAGTTAGGTTTACTTTCTTCATTCCATATCTCCTCTCAATTCTGCATTCCAAAAAAGAAAAATTACTTTCGGAAAAAAATTTCCGCTACTGTTTTTTCTATTCTGAAAATTGTGATATGATTGATTATATTTTCTAAACTTTTAAACTTCAAGGAAAGAAAAATATTTTTACAAAAGGAGAAAAAAATGAATGAATTCAACTTGAAAGACGCAACCCAATTATTAGCACCTTATCTCTTCGAAGGGATTATAATTATCGATAAACATGGTTTTATTAAAACACTTAATCAATCAGCAGTAGACTATTTCCCTGGAGCCACTAAAAGCCAACTAGTTAGTAAATCCATACATAATTATCTTCCTTCTACAAAAATCTCTCAATTCTTCATGAATAGAATAGACATGAAGAATATAGATATGTCCATTGGACAAAACCATGCTTTAGTCAATATACATGCGATTGATAATTCAGAAGCACTTATAATTTTGCGGCAAGTTACAACCATTAACCGTCAGAATACAGAAATACAAAAGTACCAGCAGTATTTACGTCAGTTTGAAATAATCTTAGATCATATAGAAGAGGGAATCTGTTTTATAGACAATAGCCAAAAAGTTGTTCTTTATAATAAAAAGCAAGGCGAACTGGATTCAAGAGAGACAAAAGACGTTCAGGGGAGATATGCTGCCGAGGTATTTTCGGATAAAGTCAATTGATTATTGCATGTGAATTGAGCCACCTCTGCGGAGTTTTGAGCCACCCAGCGCGGACGATTGAGCCAATGAATGCGGACACGAGAGCCGCCCTACTAATTAAATCACCTTCTGTATAATTGAAATCGCATGCGTACAAGCATGACAATTTTATTATACAGGAGGTTTTTTTGTGGTTAATTGTCGCAAAATCCTCGAACTGTATTTTGACGGAATCAGTCAGCGCACCATTAGTTCTAGCACTGGTCATTCCCGAAATACGGTTTCCGAGGTAGTTCAGCGTGCCAAGAAACACGGCTTAGAAAGTTTGAACGGCACGACGACCAACCGATGGTTGGAGGAGCTTCTCTTTCCTGAGAAGCAGGCAAGTGAAAAGGGATACTTCCCTGTCGAGTGGGAGAAGGTGCATAAAGAGTTGCAAAAAAAGAATGTCACTCTAGCTTTATTGCATTATGAGTATGCGGTAGGAGCACGTGAAGGTGGGAAAATACCTTATGCGTACAGAACATTCTGCGAAAAGTATGGGAAATACGCAAGAAAGTATAAATTGACCATGCCTATTCGCCGAAAGCCAGGTGAAATCATGGAAGTGGATTGGGCAGGCTCGACCCTGCATGTAACCGATCGGTTCACCGGGGAACGCATTCCTGCGTATATCTTTATCGCGACCTTGCCTTACAGTCAATTCAGCTATGTAGAGGCATTTCTGGATATGAAGTCGCCCAATTGGTTGTCTGCTCATATTAGAGCGTATGAGTATTTTGATGGGGTGCCGGAAACTTTGGTACCTGACAATCTAAAAACAGGAGTGATTAAAGCTCAACGAATAGAGCCTCTCCTCAATGAAGCCTATCGCGAATTGGCAGATTACTATCGGACCATCATTGTGCCCAGTCGAGTTCGAAAACCAAAAGACAAGGCCAGTGTGGAAGGAACAGTAGGATTCATCTCACGCCAAATTATTGCATCTTTACGAAACTATCAATGTTTTCATTTGGAAGATCTTAATAAGCGGATCCATGAAAAACTAGAAGAAATCAACGAAATCGATTTTCAGAAGCGTCCTGGATCACGAAAAAAGATATTTGAGGAAGAGGAGAAATCTCACCTTCAACCACTTCCTCCAAACCGTTACAAACTAGCAGAATGGAAAACAGCTAAGGTTCAACTGAACTACCACATCCAAGTTGATCGCATGTATTATTCCGTTCCGTATGAGTATGTCCGTGAACAGGTCGATGTTCGGTTATCCGCGGATCTACTTGAAGTGTACTTTAAGGAAGTACGAATTGCATCTCACAAACGGTTATGTGGTGAAGTGGGACAGTTTTCGACAAACACAGACCATATGCCAGATAATCACCGAGCATACCTAGAGCATACACCGGAAAATAATCAGAAATGGGCAGAGTCCATCGGACCTTTTATGGAACGATTGGTCGCTTACATTTTAAAGCATAATCCAGAAAAGAAAGCACTCACTATCCTCAGCTCGTTACGAAATGTTTCCACCAAGCATACAAAGGAAGAGCTAGAAGCGGCAATCCAAACATTACTGGAAATTTCCACTAATCCGACCATACCTGTGTTAAAAGGGATTTTGGATAGGCGAAATAAACGCAAGCCAAAAGACCATAACCCGATTAATCGACATGAAAACCACGGCTTTACCCGTGGAGCTAAATACTTTGGAGGGGAAAGCAAATGATGAACCAAGAAACATTACGTAAATTAACTGAGATGAAAATGATAGCCATGGTAGAACTATATCAACAACAGAGCCAGAACAAAGATTATCAAGCAATGGATTTTGATGATCGTTTCAACCTGTTGGTTGACTATGAATACGACCGTCGAAAATCTAACCGATTGGAACGATTGATTAAACAGGCAACTTTTGAAAATCCAACAGCAGCCATTGAAGATATTGAATACCATCCAGATCGCCGACTAGATAAGAGTCTTATCTTAGAATTAGCTACAGGGAATTATCTACAAAATCATCACAACATTATTTTAATGGGCGCATCAGGTAATGGGAAAACCTGGATAGCCAATGCGTTTGGTATCCATGCCTGTCGCCAATTTTATAAAGTAAAGTATATCCGATTGCCAGAATTATTGGATGAATTAGCTGTAGCGAAATATGAAGCTGATGGTAGTTTCCGTAAAGTTATTCAAAAATACAAGAAAATTGATCTCTTGATTTTAGATGAATGGTTACTGACAGAGCTTTCTGAAGAGCAAGCCCTTCACGTCTTAGAAATCATTGAATCAAGATTAAAGCGTACATCCACGATATTCTGTTCTCAGTTCTCACCTGAGGGATGGCACTCTAAGTTAGGACAGGCGCAGATAGCAGACGCAATTCTCGATCGCATTGTGCATGATTCCTATAAAATTCTGGTTGATGGGGAAATCTCGATGAGAGAACGTCATGGTTTGGGGGTTAGAGTATGATTCCGGAGGAAGTAGAAAATCGCATCGCTACTTATTTTTTCCACAGATATTTGCCTGATGAAATTATGGAAAAAGTGGAAGTTGGTCTACTAACTCGTTGTATCGATGTGGAGAAAGAAGAAATAGATATGGATGAACGTAAGCGTCAAATAGTGAACACATATTAATAGAAGAAGATTCGTGAGATACTCCTCCCATAGAACACATTTTGGGAGGTATTTATTTGAAAAGAAAAGAGAAAGAAGCATACTGGTCTGCGAAGATCGATGAATATCAAAACAGTGGACTAGCGCTTTCTGAATGGTGTGAAACTGCAGAGGTTGCCGTGCACAATATGAAGTATTGGCTAAGGAAGCAGTCACCAGTTAATCATACCGCACGTCAGGAGACCAGTTGGGTCTCCTGTGTAGTGGAAGAATCGATAGAGAACTCGATTTCCTTGAAAGTAAATCATGTGGATATCGAGGTGACAAGTGGCTATGATGAAACTCTGTTACTTCAAGTGATCCGGACGCTACGTCAGATATGATGAATGATCGCGCCGTTGGGCGCGTCTATCTGGCTGCTGGTCCGACAGATCTTCGGAAGTCGATTGACGGACTAGCTGTCATTGTCCAAGAGCTGTTCCAACTTGATCCTTTCTCCAAAGCACTTTTTGTCTTCTGTAATCGGAAGAGAGATAAACTCAAGATTCTATTCTGGGATCACAATGGATTCTGGCTCTATTACCGAAGACTCGAGAAAGGGCTGTTCGATTGGCCGGATCTTGAGTCTGTTCAACCACTTTCCATTTCGAGCCGACAGTTGAACTGGCTCCTGGATGGGTTACCGTTGAACCAACGTGACGCACACCCTTCAGTCTCGGCGAAAAAAGTAATTTGAGTCTACTCCTTGGAATAATTTTATGCTATTATTGTTCCTATGAGAAAACCAGACAAGAAAACCCAACTTACAATTGAAGAGCTCGAGAAGAAGAACGAACAACTCGAGCAAGAGAAGAAAAAGCTTGAGGCTCAGATGGAATGGTACAAGCAACAGTTCACTCTACTCCAACAGAAACGCTTCGGAACTTCTAGTGAGAAGACGAACAAGGACCAGTTTGAATTACCGTTGTTCAATGAGGCAGAAGTTTCTTCAGCGATCCTTCTTGTAGAGCCTACGCTTGAGACGATAAACTATACACGCAAGAAGAGAATCGGACGTGCAGATAAGTTGAAAGACCTGCCGGTCGAGACGATTCACTATGACCTCTCTGATTCGGAGAAGGTCTGTTTAGAATGCGATCATTCCATGCACGAGATGAGCACACAGATACGCAAAGAACTGAAGATCATCCCGGCGCAAGTAACAGTTGTCGAACATGTACAGCATATCTACAGTTGCCGTCATTGTGAAGAACATGCGATCAAAACACCTATTAAGAAAGCTGAGATGCCGAACCCGGTGATCCCGAAGGGATTAGCGTCTCCATCTGCCATTGCATACGTGATGACGCAGAAGTTTGCTGATGGGCTTCCTCTTTATCGACAAGAGAAACAACTCGAACGGATGGGCATTCCATTGAATCGACAGACGCTATCGAACTGGATGCTTTCGAGTACGACGCGATGGCTCAAGCCGTTCTATGATGAACTCTATCGTCGTCTTCGTGAGGAAAAGGTTCTCCATGCGGACGAAACTGTCCTGCAAGTTCTCGACGAACCAGGGAAAAGGGCGGAATCAAAATCCTATATGTGGCTTTATCGGACAGGTAGAGACTCTAAGACACCGATCGTACTCTTTGATTATCAAGCAAGTCGTGCCAAAGAGAATCCGCAAAATTTTTTAAAAGGCTACCAGGGTTATCTCCATGTGGATGGCTATGCAGCCTACGAGTCTATTCAAAATGTGGAGCTCGCTGGCTGCTGGGCCCATGCTCGCCGTAAATTCGATGAGGCACTCAAGGCATTAAAAGGTGCGCCAGCTGGTGCAGGTCGAACGACGGTCGCTAAAAAGGGACTCGATTTCTGCAACCGATTGTTCGCAATTGAACGCAAGACGAAAGATAAAATGCCTGAAGAACGACTTGAAATAAGGAAATACGACAGTCAGCCTGTGCTGGATGATTTTTTGGTATGGCTAAAAGAACAAAAAGAAAAAGTCGCTCCGAAGACTGCAACTGGGACTGCCATCTCCTATACGCTTAAACAATGGCCTAAACTGATAACATTTATGAAAGATGGTCGTATCGAGATCGACAATAATCGAGCAGAGCGATCAATAAAACCTTTCGTAATCGGTAGAAAAAACTGGCTTTTTGCAGTTTCCACAAGAGGTGCTACTTCAAGTGCAATCGCCTATAGTCTCGTAGAGACCGCAAAAGAGAATGGCATAAACCCCTTCTTCTACCTGCAGTTCCTTTTCGAAGAACTTCCTCAACGTAATCTTGAAAAAATCGAGGAGTTTGAAGACTTGATGCCTTGGTCGAAGACCTTACCAAAGAATTGTTATATCCAGTCAAAGAAATAGAAAATGCCCCGAAGAATCTTTAATCGATTCTTTGGGGCATTTTCTTTTATATGAAACAACGTGTTCATTTTTTGACGCTTACGGATGAACTAGTGTTATGGGCTATTCGCGTTATAGACGATGAAATAGATCCTTCACTACGTTGATTAGAACCGCAAACAGCCCTAGAAACCTCGTTTTCTAGGGCTGTTTCTATCGCTTCACACGATTGGTGGCTCTCGCTTCCGCTTTTACTGGCTCTATTGTCCGCATTCAGTGGCTCAAAACTCCGCACTAGTGGCTCATTTTGTCCGCAATACTCAGTCAATCAGGCTTCTTCAATTTATACACTTACCAACAACAAGGAAATCGCATCTAGCAACATATTCTTTTCAAATAGTGGAAAGAGATATAGCATCTATCAGAGAAATATACCACTTCTTATCGGCAAACAAAAAATCGGAAATATTCTCATTACAAAAGACTTTTCAAAAACCGAAGATTTTATTGAAACTCTTTATGTCCGGCAAACAGAAGTAGCACAAGATGATATAAATAAAGAAAAGCAGCATTCAAGTTTCTTTTCAGACACTAAAGCGCTATCTTCAATACTAAAGGAGTTAAAACAACTGGAAAACCCTTCTGCTAACCTTATATTTTATGGTGATCGAGGTACAGGAAAAAATGCTTTAGCTCGCTTCTATGCTGAGAACATTCTGAGTAAGCCTGTATATATGATCAACTGCGGCCTTCTTTCTTCTCAATCACTGTCCAATATGCTATTTGGTTCAAACAGTAAAGCAGGTTACTTAGAACTTGCACATAAAGGTGCATTGATAATAGATAAGTTGACGTTAATGCCGCTATTTATCCAGGAAAGACTTTTTAATGCGCTTAAAACCAACACGATTATACGCAATGGGTGTGATGAGGAAATCGAGATAGACACACAAATTATTTCTCTATTGAATGAAAAGCCTTGGGAGGCCATTCAGGAACAGCGATTGAACGAAAACCTCTTCTACGAACTCAGCTCATTCTCTTTTTACATTCCTTCCTTACAGGAGCAGCAGATATCAATCATGCAGTACGCAGAGTATTTTCTTGAGCTATTTGGAAGTAATAACAGTAATACAAAGCACTCATTTGCATTGGAAACTGTAACCTTCTTGAAAAATTATCACTTTCCCGGTAATTTGAGACAACTAAAACATATGATTGAGTGGATGATTAATCGCTCTCCTACTGAATCTGAATTTAAAATAAATCATTTACCAGAATACTTACAAACGGTAGATGCGCAAATAGAAAGTACAACAACAGCAACTTACAATCCTAAAATTGATTTGGTAGAAACAGTCGAACAATATGAAAGGCAAATTATCGAGAATACATTGAACCGCTGCAATTATCACTTAACCAATACGGCAAATCAACTTGGAATTTCCAGACAGAATTTAAACTATAAAATCAAAAAGCATCAAATCGAGTTTGAGAAATAGATTATGTATCCATTGAATCAGAGTACTATAAATATAAAAAAACGGAGATGAACACCAAAGTTCTGTCTCCGTTTTTTTCAATTTGTGTTACGGCATAAGCATAGTCTACACCGTCATCTGTATAAAATATTAGGTGCCAGGTCCTCACACAACTAAATTCTTTGCTTGCTTTCATTTTTTCAGTCCATTCCATTAACACTTATTTTTATTAAAAATATCTGCGCATGAAACCTTCAATATTGTTTAAACATCCACGTTGGTTTATCGCACAGACCTTGCAGGAGAAGTTCTAGATAGTTACTAGATAGTTTAATGTTCACAGTTGTGAACATTAAACTATAAGTAGGGTATTTAGGATATGATTATTTCAGGAGGTGATTATATTGAGTATCAACAAGTATACAAAAGAATTGAACTCTCAAATTTTTAGGGGGGGCTAGAATTATTGACTTTGTAGAAAATTTAGCACTTGAAAGCTTTGCAAAAACTAATGTATTGAATCTTGCAGTAGATTGTCCACCAGAAGATTTTGAAAAATATCTTCTAAGACCACTTGCGACTCAGAGAGCCTATGCTAATGTCATCACTTTTTTTAATAATCTATTTAATATAGACTCGACAGATAATAAAGTTTTTCGCAAAACAAGACATCGGGGGGTAAAATAATAAAGGTTATAGAATTTTTGGATTCAAACATAAAAGAAGCTGAAGCCACAATTTCAGTATTAGAGAGCATTGAAAATAGTTCTGAGTTAATCTCTTCCTTGATTAATTATTTTGATGAACAAGCTGAATGTTACAGCCATTTAGGTTTTATGATTTGCATTAACTTAATGAATAAGAAAGGCGACGACCTTTTTAATTACTCAGAATCTATGTTAGATAGTAGTATAAATAGAGTTTTAAAAAGTTTTAAAGACTATAATAATGGAGTGGAGGAAAACATATGAATTACTGGACAACCATAGGAATGTTACTAGGGGCTGTTTCACCTGTATTTATAAAAATAGGAACTGAGATTGATAAAAACAAAAATAATTAACGACAGGCAGCAATTCTTCACACAACTCTAGTTTAATTCAAAATTATTTCTGATTTGTGTAGGGACCTGGTATTTTCTTAATATACGAAGAAAAGTGGGGAGAAATCGTTAGTAATTGGCTTTGGGAAGATCAAAAGCTAGTAATAGGTACCTGATTATGAAAATTTCATGAATGTTTAAACATTCATGTTTGCATCTAACACAGTTATCTTATTTTAATTCTTGATAAGAAGACTACTCTTGATATATATTATTTTATTATCAGAATAGCGTCTTTATTGTGTGTTGCACAGGTACATTATATCTAGCGATTTGACATCTGGGATGAACATATACAAAAATACACACCATACAGCTAGTCGCAGTATGATGCGTATCTTTACATTCATCTATTTTCGTATAGCTCAATAAACTCTTCGCCTTTTTGAGATATTGTACTACCTGCTCTACCTTTTCGAACAATCAACAATCCTAGTCTGTTTAGAACATCCATACGTAGTCTGAGTTGTTGATCAGTTAATGCTTTTTCTTTTAGTACTAATATCTCTTTCAAAGTTTTTCTCCCAAATGACTTTTGTCTCTCTTTACCTTCTTTAAAGATTTTTAGTAATTCTATGCTTTCTTCTAAGAATCCATGTGTCTCAATCTCGCTGATTATATAGTTTATATCTATTACATGCGTAGTATTTTGTTTTTGGCCTTTAAAGAAGAGAGGTAACGATTTTGTATCTATTGTATTCGTATTTAGACAAACACAATAAGAAACTACATTGTATAATTCTCTAACATTTCCTGGCCAATCATATCTTGTAAATGCCTCTAATACATCCGGAGAAAAGACTAAAGACTCTTTTTGGAAATGTGTTTTGAAGTTATTTATTAATAAGCCTATATCCTCTTTCCTCTCACGTAAAGGAGGTATTTGTACACGATAGGAAGAGATGTGTGAATAAATTTCCATTCGAATCTGTTCTCTTTGAACAAGTTCTGGCAAGTTTACAACCGTGGAAGTAATAATTCGTAAGTTAGGTAACGGATTCAGAAATAACTCCGCCAATCTTCCTTGCAAGCTATACGGTAATTGGTCAATATTTTTAATAAACAGTGTACCGCCTTCCATTTGATTTATTTTTTCATCAAATAATTCACGCTTAATTGATTCAGGTTCTTTATCTGAACAATTATATACTGATATAGAAAAGGCCGAAAACATCGACTCATTATGAATCATTTCTGCCCACATTCTCTTGCCCGTTCCTATCTCGCCTTCTATATGCATATAATGATTAGTCTTGGCCATTTTCCTTGTCAAATCTCTTGCGTTATTCATAGATGATGAATGTGTATAGAACTTTTCAAAAGTTCGTCCATAGTTTTGACTATCTGTATTTTCATTTCGAATTTCAGGTGGTCGCTCAGATAAATATACAAGGGCTTTAATATATAATTGCATTAAGAGTGAGTCTTCAATTAATAATTCAAACTTCCTTTTAATTTTTAACAATGTATCAATTGAAATAACACGTGGTCCTATATCTATAAAAACCGGAAAACCTAGAGGGACTAGCTTCTGTTCTCCAGGAGTGACGACCAAATGTATGTTTTCAGGTATTCTTTTGTCGGTCAAAAACGGATAATAATTATGTTGGGGTACGATGTCTCTCAACGACTTTACTGTTTCCATAGTGTCCGTATCATTATCGTTAATAACCAATATATTTCTGTTTTCATCTAGTGCCAACATTTCCCTTAAATTCACTACATTAATCATGCGTTCTGCAATAATACACATACACGATGGAGGCACAAATGGGCGAACCAATTCTTGAATGGCCGCCCCTGATAATAAAACTGTATCTGTAGAATGAATGGATGCTGCATGTAACTCTTTTAGCGAAATAACTTGTATTTCAATTAACTCTTTGAATATGTAGATTAATTGCTTATGCATATAAGAGAGGTTTTCTTCTTGGATTCCTATTAACACTAATCTGCCCATCATACGTTTTTTTCACGTCCTACTATCTATTTCTCTACATCCAACCTTCTTACAATATAGCATGATTAACGTACTAATCCAATATGACCTTATAATTTATTGTATCTTTTCCAATGTATTTTCAGTCATTCTAACCGCCTTAAGTAATGAGTAATTTATCCGATTGATTGTTCGTTGCATTTCATTCTTTAACATAAAGTATTTGGGTGTATCTTTCTCACAACTAGTAAATTCATTGATTTTATTCAAGCTCGGTACAACTACTGGATTAACTGCTAAGTCGTGATCAAAAATGTCACCTTTGACGTAATTTAATGGAACGAGCGTCTGTGACAAGTTCTGAATTGCATCATTTATTAGCGCCAATTGATCTTTACGCAAATTCTTATTTTCTGCAAACTCATATAGTTTTCCTACTGCTACTACTAAATTTTCTGCCCGCTCTAACGTTAGTGTAAGTTTAACAGCACTGCCAGCCGTTTCTTCGTAGTGCTGTAGCGCTTCTTTTACTTCGTTAATCGCTTTTAGCTGGTTAATGGGAATGACTTGACTGGTAGCGAACTTGTATACTAAATCTACGTATATTTGACAATCACGTTTTAAATTTGCAGGGTCAATTTTATCTATTGTATCCTCGGTGCTATGCCACCACCAACCATAACCACCCGAATTTCCTCCCCCAAACATTTCACCAAACGCTTTTGCTGCTGGAGTAGTTCCTGGTGGCTGTTCGGATAAGCCCATAAGAAGTGATGGCATACCCGTTCCCCAGAATGACTGATCACCTGCACGACTATATCGGGTTCCGACAAATGTTTGTCCAGCTATCTTTTGTACAGATTCTTTGACAGCCTCTTTTGTTTCTTCCATACAATTTGCTTCAGTTAATACTGTAGCACCTTTAGCTCCTACAGAATCAATATTAATATGCACCATGCCGTTTTCATGTAAGTCTTCCCAATGATGATCTGCATACCAAGTAGATGCAGCATATCTACCATGAGAATGACCTGACCAAAAAGCGAAGCGAACTGAACGGACTAGTTCATCCTGATGCATGGACATAATTCTTGCCACTTCAACCATTGTTGCATTGGCAGTTCCGTTGTCCATTGCCCCATAATGCCAAGAATCAATGTGTCCACTAAATAGAACAAACTTATCCGTATCCGCTTTAGTTTCCGCTGTCAGTATGGGGATCTTTCTCCACCCAGTGTCTACAGTGGTCTTCAATGTAACTTCTCCGGCATCTTTAGAATTCGCTATAGCTTTAAGTTCTTCACCAACAGAAATCGTAACAGAAGCAACTGGAAGACTCGGAAGAAGAGATTCTGTTTCAGTCGTCGGACTACCCCATACAGATGAAACGATCATTTCATGTGTATACTCTGCATTGATGAAGATTGCTCCTGCTGCACCATTTTTTTGTGCCCATTCAACGGACGGCCCCGTCGCTAAACCTTCCAAAAGAACAATTTTCGATTGAATATCTACATCGGCATTTTCTTTTGTCTCGATATAAACCATTTCTCCACTACAACCTTCTTCACCCGTAGTGGCACCCATTGAGTGAGTAATACAGTTGAATTGTTTCCCTTGTGCATATATTTCAGCCTTGACCGGTAAGCTTATGAATGCGTCGCATAGCTCGAGAACAGGTTGTAAACCAAACTCTTTTAATTTCATTTCTACATACTGAAATGCGCGTAGTTCTTCTTCAGATCCTGATAGTCGAACTTCTTTTGTGATATTTTTCGTATATTCCATTAAAAAATCTTCATTTACTTCTTCAAGTATAGTGGATTGATTCATAACTCTTCACTTCTCTCTACTTTATTTTCCTAATTCTATTAGCATAAGCGCAAGAAGGGCGCTCCGCGCAGACATTTTTGAAATAAGCAAATGTTCGTTTGCAGCATGTGCTCCATTTCCTACAGGACCCATTCCGTCCAATGTAGGCGCAAACTGCGAGGCGTAACTTCCATCACTACCTCCACCACTTAGTTGTTCTATTAATTCGAAACCTAATTGATCTGCAGCAAGTTGCTTAGCGTTCTCGAATAGAATGCCGATTTCTTCCGTTCTTTCCATTACTGGCCGATTAATACCCCCAGTAACTTCTATACTAATACCTTCTTTACTTGGCGTCAGATTTTTAATTAAAGGAATAACGCGATCAAATTCGGAATCTTTCGTAACACGTAAATCGATTTCAGCCTCCGAATAAGCCGCTACGACATTCGAAGATGATCCACCTGATATTAAACCTACATTAACGGTCGTACCTTTTTCAAGATCCGTCAGGCTATGAAGATATAGGATAACCTTTGCAAGCTCTTCGATAGAACTAACACCTTTTTCAGGCTCAATCCCAGCATGTGCTGCCTTTCCATTTACTATAATATTAAAGATTCCTACACCTTTTCTAGCTGTTTTATACATTCCTTCCAAGTCGCCTGAAGATTCCAAAACAAATACATATTTACTTTTCTTCGCTTCTTCTTCGATTAAATGTCTTGAGGAGACGCTTCCGATCTCCTCGTCAGAAACTAGAAATAGTACTACTTTTTTATTTAGCTTATAATCTAATTCTTGTAGTGCATGAAGTGCAAAAATACCTTGCACAATGCCGCCCTTCATATCAAAAGTACCTGGACCATAAGCTTTATCTCCATCGACTTTGAATGGCATCTTTTCAAGTGTTCCTTCTGGCCAAACCGTATCCATATGACCTAGTAACAAGATTTGTTCTTCGCCTTCGCCTACTTCTATTCTTACTTGATTTCCATATTTCTTATTATCAATAGAAGTAACTTTTGCCTTGATAAAGCTATTTATTATTTCCTCAGTTTTTTCACCAAAATGATCTACAAGTTGTTTATTATCCGATGGTGTTTCCATTTCAACCATTGTTTTTAACATATCTAGCATCTCATCACTTTTACTATGCAAATATTTCACAACATCTTCCATATATAACACACCTCCATTTATATTCTATTTTTTATTTTATATCATCAAAAAACGGTCGAAGTGAATCCTCAGGAACTGGCTTAGTAAAGAAACTGATCACGATCATAAGAATTGTAGAAACTAATACGCCAGGTATAACTTCATTCAACCCAAATGGTTTATCGAGTATAAACCACATCACGACTGTGATCACTCCGCCAGCCATGGACCATAATGCAGCTGTACCTGTTGCTCTTTTCCAGTTCAGACCTATAACGACTGTTGCAAAGAAGAAACTGGCCACCATAGATGCCTGAACCAACACAATAAACTGCACCATATCAAATGGCTTTAATGCGAAGCCGAGTGGGATTAATGATAGGACGACAATCGCTATTTTGTGTATAAACATTTTCTGCTTGTCTGTAGCCTGTCTATTGATAGTGCCGTAAATATCATGAGAAACTGCAGATGCAGAAACTATCATAATCCCAGAAACTGTACTCATTATGGATGCTAATATCGCGACCATGAACAGCGCACCAATGACAGGTGGTAGTAAATCAAGCGCCATGATGGACGATGCCGTATCTGGATTACCGATTACTGGATAAATTGTACGAATTCCAACAGCCACTAAGCCAATTGAGACTGCAATAACTGCTTGGAAGATGAATGAAAAACCGATTGCTAAACGAACAGTTTTTTCGTCTTTCAAAGTATACATACGAGCCAGCTCATATGGCGCAATTGCCATTGATAAACCAAAAGCTAACCCGAAACCAAGCAAATCTTTAAAACTCCAATACCATCCGGTTAAGTCAGGATTAAATTCTGTGATAAATTGACCAACAGTTGAAAATCCACCCGCTTGTGAATATAGAATAGGAATGGCTACTAGGAAACAACCTCCCATGATGATAGCCTGGAAAAAGTCACTGTATGCCGTGGCTTTCATACCACCCTTTAATGTATAAATCATAGTAATCCCAATAGTTATGACAGCACCCCAAATCATAGGTAATCCGAAAAGCGTATTCATTAAGATTCCGCCCGCTACGTACTGAGCAATTAAATATACACTATAAGCTACGACTATTAGAATTGCTGATACAATCTTTGCTGTTTTACTGTTATAACGTTTTTCTATATAATCAGGTACTGTTACACCGTTAAACTTTTGGAATTTAGGAGCAACCCAGATTGCTGATACAATCCAGCCAGCCCATAAACCAGGCCAGTACCATAGATAGCTGAAACCCGTTAAATATAAAACGCCAATAGTTCCAATAAATGTTCCGGCACTTAGCTGAGTCGCTGCAAGCGCAGCCCCACCAATTACAGGTCCGATTGAACGTCCAGCAACTAAGTGGTCTTCACTCGTTTTATTACCCCTACCTGCTAAAAATCCTATTGTTAATGTAACTAAAAATATCCAGCTACTACATAGTAGAAAACCTTACTAATTTCAACCATCTATTTTCCTCCATTTCTATACTTTTGTAGCAGCCAAAGAAAATATGCTGAAACGAATACAATCGAATAAATAACAATCCCCCAAAAACTAACACCCATCAGCTATTCCTCCTCTTTGACTTTTTGAGCTCCACTAATCCCCATGAAACTAATAGTACAATTAAAGCGAAAATAGCAATAAACGAAATGACATTATACGAATGCAGATAAACGGTTTCTTCTGAAAATACATAGGCAACCTTTGAAGGAATATTCGTCATATGCTTCTCCACATGATTTTGTCCGCCTTCTATAATATTTGGAAATGAATTCTTTTGTATTTCCATACCTTCAGGTGCTGTAAAGGAAATTACAATATTACGTTCAACATCACTAGTAGCAAAATCCGGCACAAATAATGGAACATCAAAATGATAATCTACTCTCGGAATTTTATATTTAATCGTGTAGGTAACGCTTTCTTGTTCAATGTTGTTAAGTGGCAGAATATATTTATCTAGGCGTTCACCAGTTTCTAAACTAGGTGAAACTTCTCCTTCTCCTGTATTAAATAAGACTTCAGAAACTTGATTATTAGTTATTTTTGATAGTAAATGTCCAACCTCTAGCGATTCTCCTTGTATGTTTATTAATTCGATTTGTTCTGTTACAACATACTGATCATCCTCTGTTTCTATATCTATCACTGCCTTATTTAAAACAGGAAGTGCTTCTTCAGCAAATGCTTTATGATTAATTGAAAGCATTAATGCTAGAAGGATAATTGAGTATAATAGCTTTTTCATTACTTTCCTCCTCGTCATAATTATTAGAATAATTTGTATTATATTATGTCTCTTGAACAATTACAACCTGTTTCAACCAATTAAATTAATTAGTTTCCCAAATACAAAAAATCAGGAAGTAAAAATAACCGATTTATGCCTAATAAGAGAAAAATACCTGTGCATGAAACATTCATGATAGTTTAAACATTCACGTTTGTTTCTCACACAGGTATCTTATTTATTGAATCGAAAAAGTGAATAGTACCTGCGCATGAAACTTTCATGATTGTTTAAAAATTCACGTTTGTTTCTCATACAAATGGCATCTTTAATGCCTGATATTTTCTAACAAATAGCACTAGGTCCACCTATAAATCTAAATCGATTCAAAATTGGTTCTGATTTTTGCGGGAACTTATTCTGACCTTCAGATAATAACGATAAAAAAGCTTTAAAAATATATAACCTATGTCTCTTAATTATCTATATTGTGACATTTATCTCTTTAGTTCACAAGAACTGGTATAATAGTTTCATATACTGTAAAAAGTATCGTATTTCTGCATAAACAAGTCGATTACTATCAATTGATGTTGTTGGTTACTACTATTCGAAAAAATGAAAGGGGTTTTTGTATTGAGTAAAAAAGAGTTAAAGAAACAACTGCCTGACGACCTACAGGCATTATCTTCCCAAAAGTCATATGACAAATTAAAATGGTTTGAAAAGACATGGAGCGTATTATTAATTATTCTATCTTTACTCGCATTCGTATTCCCAGAGGCAATATTTATTGTTGGCCCTATAATTGCTTGGAAGTTGCGTAAAGCAATAAAGAAGAACAATAAAGTTTTTGAGGAATATGAAGTGCTGTTCACTTTAGAGGAAGATAAGAATAGGCAATTAGATATCTTTAACGCTGAATTGAAAGAGTTAGAAGATAAGATTACTAACAGTAAAGAGGAATTAGATTTCATTAAAGATGAGATTGTCAATAGTAAAGAATTATTTGGACAACGTAAAGAAGAATTTAGAAATGAAGTACGAGATGAAATGAACCAGCAGATTAAGGAAGCAAATACTGAAGCTGAAAAGATTAGAGAAATTGCAGCTTATGATGCAGCAAATGTACTAAAGGATGTTCAAAAATATATTGATGAGCGCAATCAACTATTGGCCGATAATGAGAAATCCGAAAAACAATTGAAAACAAACACCAACAAAATTATTAAAGCAAAAGCAGAAATACTGGGAATCAAAACACTGACTGATCGTTTTCCATCCGTCATTGATTATTCTAAGTTGGAGGAAGAGGTACGTAAAGTCAGTCAATTTTATGACGAAGAAAGCTTGTTGCAAAATTTGATTGAGCTTAATTGTCATTATAAAAACTCGAAAGAACTCAGAAAAGAAATGACCCGTAATAAGCGGGAGATGAGCAAAGTACTGGATACTTATGTTGACCGTTATACAACCAAGGGAAACAAGACTATTTATCAGTTAATGGTAATAGGCCTGCAGGCGGAATTACAAAACATCTTATTTACACTTACTTACTCAAAACTCGAAGAAGCACAAGATAATGTTCGTACTTTAGTAAGAAAATACTTAACGATCTGTGCAGACGGCAATAATCAAATTTTACCTACAATCACTCGTTTTCTAACAGAGATTGAACCAATCTTCTTGGAAGCGATAGAAATAGAACACCACTATTATGCAAAACGCGAACGTGAAAAAGAGGAGCAGCAAGCGATTCGTGAACAGATGAGGCAAGATGCCGCTGAAAGAAAAGCACTGAAAGAACAACAGAAAAAGCTGGAGCAAGAAGAAGCAAAGTTCTTAGTTGAAATGGAACGAAACAGAGAACTACTGTTATCTGAAACGGATACCGATAAAATTTCAAGCCTAGAAGCCCGTATTCAAGAGTTGGAAAATCAGCAGAATGAACTTGAAGCGAAGAAGGAAGAAATCACTAGACTTGCAAATGGTAAAGCCGGATATGTTTATGTGATATCCAACTTAGGTTCATTTGGAGATAACATGTTCAAAATCGGCATGACAAGAAGGTTAAATCCACAGGAACGCGTTGATGAACTGGGAAGTGCCTCCGTGCCGTTCAAATTCGATATCCATGCTATGATTTTCAGTAATGACGCAGTAGGCCTTGAAAATCAATTGCATCAGCTACTACAAAAACAGCGAGTCAATAAAGTAAACTTGAGGAAAGAATTTTTCGAAACAACTGTTTACGAGTTACAAGAAATAGTAGAAGAAATCGATCCGACTGTAGAGTTCAAAACAACACTTTTAGCCCAAGAGTATTATCAAAGTCAAGAATTGAAAGAAGAACAATTAGCTACTGTTGGATGAATAAAGAGTTGAAAAGCCTCTTCAAATGAAAGGTACCTATGCGAGAAACTTTCGTGATTGTTTTAACATTCACGTTAGTTTCTCACACAGGTACCTTGTTTTTTTTACGAGATTTTCGTACGAGTGCACAAAAAAGATACTGCCTGAAAGTTGGTCTTCTCGGCAATATCTTGAGCTTGATATTAAGACAGGGGGCCTGTGCATGTTTATTATAATCTAGTTGTTTAATTCTGTGTTTCGTTTTCTAATTCTATTCTTAACTCTTCATCTGACATCAACCTGATTTTTTTTAATTCTTCAAATAAATTTTCCTTGAAGGGATCTCTATTAGCAATATCCCAAAAATAATCTCCTAAGATGCTATGGTTATAAATATACTGTAGTATCTCCATATATTCTCTAAATTCTTCTGCTCTGAATTTAGAATGGCGTCCATCATACGTATTGCTTATAGCATTATATATGGAACTTTTGTGTACAATTAAAAATGAACCGTCAAACCATCTTGTAACATTAAAGTGTGCTATCTCATCATCTTCATAATAATGTTCATATTCTCCCTTATCATTAACAATCAAATCTTCTGAAACAACTTCACTAGTATATTTGTCATTCTGACTCTTTAGCCACTTTTTTAATTCGTTAACTGTACTTGGGTAGATAGGTTTTATATTATCGAATTCTAAACGGAAATAGCTAAACTTTGGATCTTCGTTAGGTAGTTCCCATATCAATTTTTTCACTTTAAAAACATGCTTCATATTTAAGCCAAAGCTAAGTATGACCATATCCTCTTCTTTTTCATCGAACGCTTTTATATCTAATAAGTCCATTCCACCACCTTCATGTATAAAAGTATGATTAAAATTTAATTTCGAAATCCTTTGTAAAATATCTATAACTTGATCTTTATTTCTCCAGATAACAGTACTAGGATGATGTTGTTGTACTATAGTTTCTTCAATAAATCTCCACAAACTTTCACCGGATCTTTTCGGATCCAAAGAAATTTGTTTCCAATCCATCAACCTTTTCAAAAACTCTTTTATACTAGGTCTTTTCTGCGGATTTTCTGAAGTTGACTCGGCAAGAAGCTTGTATAACTCGACAAAGTGTTGATTAGGGTACTTTAGCGACAGTTTATTATTTTCACGGTAGTTATATTGACCATCAAATGCATATTCTTCATCGCATAATACAATCCATAATGTCTTGGCAAATGAATAAACGTCTGCTGGTCGGGAATCTTCTACTTTAAATGCTTCTCTCATTTCTGGGGCTAACGTTTTTCTATTTCCAACTGACTCTTTTATTTTAGTTAAGTCTTCTTTCTCAGGGAAATCAATCAATCCAAAATCAGCAAAACAGTAACTCTCATTATAAAAAAGTATATTTTCGGGCTTAATATCTCGATGAGTAATATTTTTTTTGTGTAAATCAATTAAATTTTCTGCTAACTCTTTAAAAATATTAACTTTTTCATACAAATTTTTATTTTTTTGCAGTTCTACTAGCGGTGTTGCTTTAGGCATTACGAAGAAAAACTCTCCGGTTTTTTCACATGGTAATTCGTATTTTATTACAGGTATAATTCCCTTCTGCTCATTTTTATATAACTCATGAACTTTTATAGCTTCTGTCTTAAATCTTTCAAGTCGTAACTTTGCAAACTTATTCGTAGGATTCTTTATTTTAGAAACTTTAACCGCTACCTCAAGTTTATCTTTTCCTTCCATAAGATAAACTCTTCCATTTCCACCTTGACCTAATTGTTTTATTTTCCGATAATCTAAGTAACTCATAGTAATGCTCCTTATATTCTGTGATAGTACGTCTAATCAAGCTTATTTATTGTCCATCCATTTCCAAACAAATACATGAAAAAGAGATATCTCCCGGAAATACAAAATGCTACGCAAACGACAGAAGGTGCAGTGCATGAAACCTTCATGGTTGTTTTAAACATTCACGTTTGTTTCTCACACAGGTACCCTAATTTAATGGTTGTCCTTATTTTCACTATCTTTGGCCGTTTTGTAAAAGGTAATGAAATAAATTGCTAAGTATGTCTGTATTATATCCTAATTAATACATTCCCCACTCACCGCAACTCATCCCCCAAAGGAACAATCACCTCATTCAACACATGAATCCAATCACGCTTCATTTCCGGTCCGTATTTCAACGGCTTCGCGCCTGGATTTTCAGCTTTATACTTATCAAATTCTTTACTATCAAGAATCCCACGGATATTCGGTATGGTGTCTGACCCGACAGTATACTGAATGGCGGATAGATGCAGTTGATCTTCTTTCACAAACCACGCATTCGACTGCGTTTCTATCGCTTCGTCATATGCCGATGTGAAATAACGTCGCTTGACAGCGAAAATGTCTTCATCTTCGTCCACTTCCTTGGCGTCAATGGCATTCAGAATATCTGTATAGACATTTTTCACGACATCCGACTTATTCAGTTTCTGAAGCGCTTTTTCGATTTCTTCCCGGATGTCTGGGCTGTTCGCTGCGTAGGTTTCCAGTAAGCGGTCGATATAGGTCGAGTCGATATCATACAACTTAATCGCGTTATCTCCATAGAACTCGATTCCTGAAAAATCGGGATCGTCATCGGGATTCCCCGGTTCCCTTTCATCTGTCAGTGAACCTTTTACGGTATTGTAGATTCCGACATAATCCTCCAGCACTTTCACTTGGTCTTGAAGCGCTTGTGATTTCTCCATGTCGTCGTTGTAGTCATCGTACGTAACGAGCGCTTCATAGGCATTATTCAGCTCTTGGAAGGCTTTGACGAACTCGATGCGTTCTGCTATCGGTGAATGTTCGTCGATACTTTCAGGATTCGGTACTGATGCAGTAAAGGACGAATGGGCTTTTTTGAAGCGTTTCTTTGAGTCTTTGTATGACGGATACACTAGATTGGTCTCTTCTTGTGCTCGCGAGTACAGTTTAGTTGCTTCGTTCACATTGTATTCCATCGTCGCCGGTTTTCTGAATGTGACAATCAAGCCTTTCTTTTTCCCTGGATACGTACGATTCGTTCGGGAAAATGCTTGAATCAAGTTCGCATAGCTGAGGTTGCGGTCGACAAATAGCGTTTGAATCGTAGGCGCATCAAATCCTGTTAACAGTCGATCGACAACAATGACTAAATCGACTTGCTTCCCCAACTGTTTAAATTCGGCTCTCTTACGCGCAAGTCGGTTGTTGATATCGCCATTGTACCGATTAATATCTTCTATCGACCAAGACGTTCCGTAATACGCGTTGTAATCCTTGATGATTTCTTTCATCTCGTCTTGATTCTCTTTGGAGTCTTCTTCATTTTCCTGCAATGAATACGTGATGGCCACTCGCGGGAAATCCCGATCGTCAATGGTACGACCTGTTCGAATCGGATGGCCGGCGAATTCCTTCGTGAGCCAATCCGGGTCACTCGTCATGTCCTTGATCGCATGATAGTATCGTTTCGCCATCGCAATCGAGCTGGTTGTTAATATGGCAGACTTCTGGGGTCTCCCGTTTTCAAAGTCAAATTTCGTATAGGCGTTATCGGGACGGAATATCTTATGCAAGACCTTTTGAATATGCTCGTCCTGTTCATAGGATGAAGGTTCGATATATGTTTCCCGTTCGATTCGGGTCATTTTATCGATTTCATCATTTACTTCATTGTCACTTAGCGCTGCGTATTTCTCTTTCGCACGCAATTGGGCAAAGATATAGTTGGTCAACGAGACAGGTTCGATCGTATCTTCATGTTCAACTTGAAAGCCTAATACCGCTCCATCATCGAGGGCATTTTTAATCGTGTACGTATGCAACACTTCACCGTACTGGTCACGTGTTGTACGCGCCAACCGACCTTTTGCTTGTTTCTTGTTCTCGTCAAAGATCGGGGTGCCCGTAAAGCCGAACCACGTAGAGTTGGGGAAGAATTCCTTGATCGCTTCCATCCCCTCAGCGCTTAACGCACGGTGACATTCATCGACAATAAACACAATATGCTGGCCCATCAGTTTCTTGAAACGTTGCGACCCTTTTTGTTCTTCTTGTCTCTCCGCATAGCGCAAAGCCGCTTCCAACTTTTGACGCGTCGTGATAATGACCGTATTGGAATTGGCACTCGACAGCAACGTGTCACTCAACTCTTTGGAGCTACCTGTTCCGACAATTAAACTATTCGACTTCGCTGTGCCCGATGAAATACCCGTATTATATTCCGACGCAAACTTCGTAAATTCACTCGTCGTTTGATTGTCTAAGTCTTTCCGGTCAATCAACATGACCGTACGATCGACACCCGCTTTTCTTGCGAGTAGCTTGGTCGATACAAAGCTCGTCAACGTCTTTCCAGAGCCTGTCGCGTGCCAGACATAGCCTGATTGGTGCTTCATTGCCGACGTAAATAACGCCTCAATTGCATGAATTTGATAGGAATGCAGCACCATCAATGCTTTGTTGTCTTGGTCTTCACTAACAATCGTATAGTTCGCGATCAACCGATGCGCATCCGGTATATTGAGGACTTGCTTGACGAACTCATAGAGATTGTCCACTTTTCGATTGTCCGTCGTACGCCAACTGAAGACGAACTTCTTGTGCATATCTTTCGGCATGGCATTCGCAAAATAACGCGTTGTTTGTTCATTCGATATAACAAACAATTGCAATGTAGAAAAGATGTTATTCCGGAACAATCCTTCTTCTGCATACTTCTTGATTTGATTATAGGCTTGATAGACGCCATCTTTCGCAGTCGCTTGTTTCAACTCGATTTGCACGATCGGCAAGCCATTGATCAATAACGTGACATCAAATCGACGGTCCCGATCCTCTACACTCGCTTTTCCTTTCGCAATCTGATGAACGACCTCGTATGTAGAGATTCCGCCTCCTATATCTTGATTGGAGTACAGAACCAACGACATCGCCCCGATCGAAACATCTTCCCGTTCGATCGTAATACGGGCAATGCCATTCTCCCCCTTCAGCCACTTCGCCGCTTCAAAAGGCGTCTTCGTTTTCAGCAGTAGTTCTGTCTTGATCGTATCGAACTCCGCATCAGTCAATGGAGTTCCACCGATCTCCGCTAAGTTATTCTGAATAATCTTTTGCCGTAAGTTCTTCCATAGATCGTCTTCCGACTTGAGGTCGGGGCGGTAATTCCATTGGTTGTGTCCTTCTCCCAAGACTTCAATCAAGCGACGTTCTACTTCTTCTTCATCGTTATGAGGAATCTTCGTCATGCGTAGTCCTCCTTTCTAGCTACTTAGACAAACATCTTTTGTAGGAATGCTTTTTTAGTTTGTTGTAGGGCCTCTAGTTCTTGTTCGTGTAGGGTGATTACTTTGTCTAGTTGTTTGAAGAAGGTACCGATAACCACTTGTTCTTCAATATTTTGCGGTATTGGAATTATTAAATCTTTTACTATAGAACCTGATAGGTTTCCTTGTCCGCCTTGTAAATAAGTACTAATAATTGATCTTTGCTGTCTTTTAAGCCATTGCATAATAAAATTCGAATTATTGTCTGACTTTGGCTTAATAGCTAAAATAGCTTGATTAATCGCTCCATTTATTTGTGATATACCAACTTCTCCACTAGTAGCACCATACAATGCATATAATATGTCACCTTTTTCAACGATTTTAGCTGAAGAATTATTAAATCCACTTTCTGTCAAGAATAATTCAGTATTACTTGCATTAATTTCTCCCGACCTTATAAATGGAATGATTCCACCATAGTATAATTTATTTTTTGCACTAGGCGTTCCACCAGAATATGATTCGGTAATTTCTCCAATTCTGCTATACTTCCAACTTTCAGTAAACCCCGGAAACCGAACTTCCGGCACTGCTTCCCCTTCTTTTGGAAACATTTTTTGCAAGAACCCTTGTTTTGTTTGTTTGAGGATGGTTAGTTCTTGCTGTTGAAGGGCGATAGAGTCGTCTAAAGACTTGAGAAAGTTCCCGATCTTTTCTTGCTCTCTTTCTAAAAGTGGCATATGAATTAACCACTTCTTTAATAAAGTAGTTGAGATAAATGGTTGATCAGATCCAACCGCTTTTTTTTCTACAAAATTTGATATTACATTTATAAGTAATTGATATGTAAAATCAACATGAGTATCATTTAAACGAACAATTTTTCCAGCTCTCTGATAAAGTAATGAGCCGTGTAATGCCTCTGGAATCTGCGCGATTTTTAATCTACCATTTATAATAGGTCTATTTAAACCTAATACTATATCACCAGTTTCAAGGATACTTTTCTTATAACTATCCGCAAAATGCTGTGGAAGAAAGTTTAGATTCCTTGTGTTGATATATCCATGTTGAATCGATTCGCCATTTATTATTGGTATACCGTCCTGGACGTAATCACTCACTTTAAATGCATAACCAGAAATCACTTCATAGATACTTCCAAACTCTACTTCTTGCCATTGGTCAGTAAAATGCTCGAAACGGATTTGTGGAGTAATTTTACTTTTCATTATTAAACACCTCTAATGCTCCCTCAATCCATTTGGAGTCTTCCGTCTCAAATTCCATAGTAGAAATCATTTCATATAGGCTATGTTTCAATTCTGATTTTTCTTTGCGAATCTCCTTTATTGCTTTTCCAATTGATTCCATATCAACAGATATTTCTTCTTCAAAAGTATCTACATAGCGAGGAATATTCAAGTTAAAATCATTCTCTTTAACCTCTTCAAATGTCGCAACATAAGCATACTTCTCAACATTTTCTCGATTGATGTATGTTTTGAAAACCTGATCAATATGTTTAGTCGAAAGCTTATTTTGATTCCCCACTTTATTAAAGTCTTTACTCGCATCAATAAATAACACATCACGAGTAGTACGGTTTTTCTTCAAGATAATAACCGTCGTCGGAATCGAAGTCCCAAAGAATAGGTTAGCTGGCATGCCAATTACTGCATCTATATTCCCGTCTTCCAATAACTTCTTGCGAATAATACCTTCTGCAGCACCACGGAACAACACACCATGAGGAAGTACGATTGCCATGGTTCCTGAATCTTTCAAGTGATACAGTCCATGCAATAAAAACGCAAAGTCTGCTTTTGATTTCGGTGCCAGTCTTCCATACCGGTTGAAACGAGAATCATCCAGGAATGTTTCATCTGCCGACCATTTCGCTGAATACGGTGGATTCATTAGGACCGAATCAAACGTATACGGTTCTTCTGTTGGCCAGTCTTTGTTCAGCGTATCCCCGTTGCTTAAACGCATGTCTTCCTTGTCCACGCCATGCAAGATCAAGTTCATCTTCGCCAGGTTGTACGTGGTCGTGTTTAACTCTTGTCCATGATATTTAACGCTTTCGGGATGGTTGATATAGTTCCGGACGTTCAACATCAACGAACCGGATCCCATTGTCGGGTCATATACGCTGAATAACTTTTTATCTTCTTGTCCAAATGCCGCAATACGTGCCATCATGACGGATACTTCATGTGGTGTATAGAATTCTCCAGCTTTCTTGCCCGCTTCGGAAGCGAACTGACTGATCAAGAACTCATAGGCATCTCCAATTACATCCCCACCATGTCCTAACAGATTAATCGGATTCAACTTCTTGATCACTTCTGTAATTGTAATATTTCGTTGCTGCGGATCTGATCCAAGCTTTTTTGACGTCAAGTCTACATCATCGAACAAGCCATTGAATTGATCATACTTTGTCGACAAGTCGATAAAGGCTTTGTTCAAGTCGTTTAATTGGAACGTGTTTTGTTTCGCTTGATAGGTTAGGACATTGAACAGGAAATCCGGTTCGATGTCGTAACCTAATGTATCTACCAGTGTTTCGATCAAGTCAGCTTTTACGTCTGCATCTGCTAATAGCTCTCTATACAATTGTGTTTGCTTGTCTGCTGTATCGAATTCTTCTAGTGATTCATCAGCCAACTCCACTACTTTTACCAACAAACGATCCGATAAGTATTTGTAGAAGATTAAGCCTAATAGATAGTTTTTGTATTCTGACGCATCCATTTTACTGCGCAAGTTATCGGCAGCACTAAATAATATCGTGTTTAATTCAGCCATGTTGTGTTCCTCGCTTTTCTGTAATTGATTTTCTGTCTTTTGATGTAAGATCCATCTACCCTTATGATACCATATCCAAAATATCCTACTATAATAGTAAAACAAAAATACCCATGCAAGAAACAAACATTCACGTTTGTTTCCCACACAGATATCTCATTTACCTACTCGCATTCATTCATTGATCAGAATAATTCACAAAAATCTCCTTCGCTGAAACGTTCACTATGCCATACATTTCCTTAACATGAATGCTCATCCCTTCCGTATAACCAGACATTCCATTACCTGGCTCTTCCAGACTGCCATGAACAATATTTTCAAATTTGATGTCAACGGTACCCGTGCTCTTGGCGGTAGCATTAAATATATTCGTACCGGCGATTCTGTCGATAATAGCAATACTCTCCGGATCCTTTGTCAAAATCATATGCTTTCCGATATTTTTTGCTTCTTCCTTATCATAGGAATAGTGGTTCTCAAATATCTTTTCTATATCAAATGTATAAGACAATCTTTCTCTTAACGTCTTGATATCATAATTGAAGTAATTATATTTTGGTAGTTTGGCTTCAATGGCATACTGTACTTCATTGCCTCCAGCGAAGCGCACAGTTGCAATATATTCTCCTGGCTGATCGATTTTGATGCACGTATTGTCACCTGAAGAACATTTATTGAAAGTGACATCAGTAGCTATCAATTTTCCTGCCACTGTGGAAAGGCGGACGCTTTTAACCTTTTCACCCGCATCCACTTCCAGCTCCGCTTCTGTCGGCAAGTAGTCTTCCGTCTCTTCCAATGTGAGTCGCAGTTTACCGTTCACTAATTTAGTGTGCACGTAGAATTTTTTATCGACTCTTTTTTCATTGCTTGCGGAAGAGTCATTCTGCAACATGGCGCCCGAAATATTGAGTGTTCCTTTTCCTTCTTTCAACGGAAGGAGTTGAATTTTCGTTTCGGTGTAACCCGGCTTGCCATAGACTTCAAACGACTCGTACAAGTCCGTATCCGTCTTCCATATCACATTATTGAGTTTATCTAATCCTACATCGGCAGCGGTTATAGTCGTCATCGGGGGTTTTACCTCTTCTGTCGTTTTGATTAATTTCGCAGCCTGTCCTCTGGTCACAGGTACATTTAAGCTGAATTTGTCAGGTGACGTGCCCGTAGTAATCTTCATTTTGTAAAGAATCAAGATGTTTTGACCATGTGATTGCGTGATACTGACATCCTTGAATGGATTGTGGATTTGAAATGCATTATAACGCGGCAAATCAAACGCTTTGACGAGAATGGACGCAAACTGGCCTCGTTTGACAGGATCATTGGGTCCGTAGCGTCCATCTTCGTAGCCGCCAATGACTCCGGCTTCCGCAAGTGCGGCAATGGCGTTGTAGTAGCCATTTGTCTTCGTTACATCTTTGAAGCCTGGATTTTTCACATGGTTCATATCCAGTTTAATCATCTTCACAATAATCGCGGCAGCCTGTCCTCTTGTAATATTATTCCCTGGTTTGAACGTACCGTCCGGATAGCCTCCTATAATATTGCGCTCTGCCAATTCATTGACCGCTTTCGCAAAATGCTTCGTCGCCGGCACATCAGGAAACGGTTGTTTGCTTGTAGCAACGCTGGATAAAGGCGAGATGCACGCAATCAACAATGCACCGACTATCGCTAGTAATTTTCTTTTCATTTACTCTCATCCTCTCTAAATTATAGAATTTATTCGTGTATTCAGCGTATAGACGCGGAAATGGTGTAATAGTTTCAAAATCAAAATACCTATACTAGAAACAGACATGAACGTTTCATATAATAGGTACTATTTTCTACAAAATAATCAGTACATTGAACAAAAAAACGTTTTACATATTCCATTAATCTAAGCATACACCGCTCATCTATCATGTATAGTTAAACTAAACTCAATAATCACACACCTAATAAAATACAAA
The DNA here is from genome assembly GCF_002109325.1 of Sporosarcina ureae. GTDB lineage: Bacteria > Bacillota > Bacilli > Bacillales_A > Planococcaceae > Sporosarcina > Sporosarcina ureae_C. The sequence goes on from NZ_CP015348.1 coordinate 1,021,592, forward strand.
CAGGAGGCGACCAACAATGAAAAAGATCATCCTAACAACCGAAAGCGGTGCCGATCTACCAGAATTTCTTTCGAAGAAACACAACATCCATGTAGTACCCATGCACGTCATCATGGATGGTCAGGACTATTTAGACGGCCATTTGCCCGTACAAGATATATTTAATTTTTATGACCGCACCAAAAAGATACCATCGACCGCCGCCACAAATACCCATGAGTACCAAGAGTTTTTCAAAAAGATTCGAACGGAATTTCCTGATCATACAATCGTTCATATAGGCTATACATCAAAGGCGTCTGTTTCCTATCAAAATGCGTTAACAGCTGCGAAAGATTTCGAGGATATTTATTTAATTGATACATTAAACGTTACAGGCGGATTAACTGCGGTGATTATGTATGCGGTTGCTCTGCTGGAGGAAGAACCTGAAATGGATCCTGTCCACTTGCTAGAAAAGATCGAAGCAAAGGTTCCAAAAGCCAGACTCGCCTTCGTTCCGGGAAGCTTAGATTTTTTAAGGGCTGGCGGACGAGTCAGTAATATGGCGTATCTAGGCGGGGCTTTGTTAAAAATCAAACCGTGTATTGAATTAGTGGAAGGGAAGCTTGTTTCGACTAAAAAATATCGTGGGAACATGAGCAAAGTGGCTGAAAGTTTGCTACTAGACTATTTACAGCAATATGACATTGATAGACAACAAATCTATTTTATATACTCTATCGGGCTTAGTGAGACTATTAAAGAACGGATCGATGACATTGCACGAAAAAAAGGATTCGAGAATAGTCTTTGGATTGAAGCGGGTGCGATGATTTCGTCACATTCTGGTCCAGGAGGATTTGGGATTGCGGGGATAGAGGTTTAATATCAAAAAGAGGCTGGGACATAACTAGCCAGAAGTGAGCCAAAAAAGGGTTCGATCATCGTTTTTTGATGATCGAACCCTTTTTGTATAGAAATCCTTGTACGACTTCTATACGTTTACCTCCCTGGCAGTGTACTTTCTCAAGTTCACTGCCAATAAACCGAAGGCTAATTCATTTTTCACCTTATCCTTTCCCCTTACGGAGAAACGAGTGAACCCTAAATTAGCCTTCAAGAATCCAAAAACTGGCTCTACGTCAATCTTGCGCTTGCCGTAAATTTCACCTGTTTTCTTATCTGAAAGCTTTTCACGAATATATTCTTTTTGCTGTTCCCACTTTTCATTCACATACAGCTTCCTATTGTTCTCTTCTTTTGCTTTGGTACAGAAAGAGCGCAATGGGCAGCTTGAACAATCCTCACATTCGTATACTTTCATCGTCCGTGTGAATTGATAACGATCCGTCCGATTGGAAAGGTAGCGGAACACGAGTTTTCTGTCATTTGGACAAGTAAAGGTATCCGTAGTTTCATCATATGCCCAATTCGCCGTATTGAAAGGGTCGGTTTTGTACTTCTTTTTCTTTTCTTTGCGATATTGGTTATAGGTAATAAGCGGAACGCGCTTTCGATTTTCAATGACATCTCCGTAATTCTGTTCACTTCCATAACCGGCATCCGCGACAATATACTGTGGCAGCTCAAAAAAGTCTTGTTCAATAGTATCTAAGAATGGAATGAGTGTACGCGTATCGGTCGGATTTGGATACACGTCAAAAGCGAGGGTATATTGCCCTTCGGTCGCAATTTGCACATTATATCCCGGTTTTAGTTGCCCGTTTTTCATATAATCATCTTTCATCCGCATAAAGGTCGCATCGCGGTCCGTCTTCGAGTAGCTGTTACGATGGCCAAAGATCTTCATATCGTGCTGATACTTCTGCTTTCGATCCAAGAAGTCTTGAAATTGTTTACGGTATTGTTTAGGTTCTTTTCGTAGCGAGCGAATTTGTTTACGTTCCTCGACATCTTCGCTAGCGTTAATCTTTTCTGTATAGGTTTGGATAGTTTCATCTAGCTTCTCTACTACTTTAGCCAGTTCCGCAGTAGATAGTTCATCAAAACTTTCTCGTTCGATTTCAGGGATGATCTCTTTTTCTAACAGCTCTTCGTACATCTGACTGGACCTTTCTACAAGACCTGAACTATACCGTTCCACTGACTTGCGCCAGACAAATGTAAATTTGTTGGCATTCGCCTCAATCTTCGTTCCATCAATAAAAATGGCTTCTTCATCAATTAGCTGTTTTTGTACCAGCTGGCAACGAAATTGCACGAAGCACTGGCGTAGTACTTCTTTTACTTCAGGATGAACGCGAAATCGATTGATGGTGCGATAGCTTGGTTTATAACCTTGAGCTAACCACATCATGCGAAGGCTATCTTTTAACAGTCCTTCTATTTTTCTGCCCGAAAAAACAGACTGTGTATAGGCACACAAAATGATCTTTAACATCATCCGTGGATGATAAGATGGGCAACCTGTCTCACGCAAAAAGCTGTCAAATGCTTGTTTCGGAATGCTTTCGACTAGATCATGCACGGCGTAAGCAATATCATGTTCTTGTAAGCTAATTTCTAAATCTAAAGGTAAAATCAGTTGGTTCATGTTATAATCTTTAAACATAAGGATACCTCCGATACTTTTTGTTGTGGTGACTAAATTTTATCAGAAGGTATCCTTTTTTTCTTCCTAAAACTAAAAAAATATATAAAAAAGAACGGACCCCATAAACTTCAATGGGTCCGTTCTTTTTCAATATGAGGAGGGTTTTGTCCCAGCCTCTTTAATTATGTTGAGCTCTATCTAATAAAACACAAATACCGTCCTCAACAACAAACGAGCTCCATTGCCATCAGTGGAGGTATTTTCCAACCCGCTATGGAGAATTACAGTTTCGTACACAACTATAGATCAGTTACTTGTTTTTCATAAGAGAACTCTCATTTAAACCCTCACTGAATATATTTCCAAACATCTTCCACAGATTCATAACCGAAAATATTAGACAATAACAACTCCAATTCAATCGAGTCCGCTCACATTATCGCTTCTTTAATGTCTACTTGTGCCTCTGCATCTTATTAATTTAGTTTCGTATATTTAAAGCTTAAAAAGCCAACAATGGAATTAATACCGAATTTTACCGTCCTTCCAAAATGCTTTTTAACATATAGAAGTGAGGAATGTACATGTTTTGGAAAAAACAACAGGATCAAAATAAGCCTGTTTCTCAATCAAACGCAGAATCAGAAATATCAATAGAGACTTTAAAAAAAGCCCTCGTTCAAATGGATGATGCGGAATTTGTGGAAATCAACATTTCTGAAAATCAAAATGTTGATCTTATCTACGTAAGAACTCTGATTGACCAAGAGAGATTAAATGAAAGCATTCTAAAACCTTTATCTAACTGTTCCAAACAATCCATTCAGGAATGCAATGTTCACTCAACAATAAACTCTATTTCCACTTTTAACGAGGCAAAAAAGCAGCTGTTTAAAGGATCTGTTTTGTTATTTGACTCTTCGTCAAATCTTTGGTTCGCTATCCCTTTAGAAAATCCACTTGGACGTGCAATTGAACCATCCGATACTGAAACCATCCTTTTAGGAGCAAAAGACAGCTTCAGTGAACAGCTAGAACAAAATATTACGCTCATTCGTAGGCGTCTTCCAACACATGATCTGAAAACAGAGAAGTTCACCGTTGGTTCTATAAGTAGGACAAATGTGGTTTTATTGTACATAGAAGGGCTGACCAATCCAGAATTTGTTTCAACCGCCAAAAAGAAGATTTCGGAAATTAATTATGATCTCTTATCTGATTCTTCTCAAGTAGCGGAATTCATGGAGGAACATCAAGATAGTATTTTTCCTCAGTTTCAGCAAACTGACCGACCTGATGTTGTTGCTTATTCTCTGGGATCAGGAAAAATTACGATTCTGGTAGACAATACACCTTTTGCTCTCGTTGCCCCAATTACTTTTTTTCATTTGTTCCAATCACCAGAGGATTATATTAATCGATGGGTAGTTGCCAGTTTTTTGCGCATCATCCGATATGTAAGTTTTATTCTGTCTATCACATTGATCCCATTCTACGTGGCATTAACAACTCATCACTATCAAATGATTCCTTTACAAACACTTTTCGTCTTGGTGGAGTCAAGGAGCAAGCTTCCGTTCACTCCTTTTTGGGAAGCATTTATCATGTTGATTTTTATTGAAATTATAAAAGAAGCAAGTTTAAGGATGCCAACAAAGACTGGTCAAACGCTTGGGGTTATTGGGGGCATTGTAATTGGTCAAGCAGCAGTTGAGGCTGGTATGGCAAGTCAGGTGTTAATTGTCATGGTAGGGATTTCAACTATCGGATCTTTTCTTGTTCCTAATTACCTTGTGACAAAGGCGAATTCATTGATTCAATTCATTCTTCTTATATTTTCTTCGTTTCTTGGGATAGTAGGGATTGTTTTGGCAATGATTATCATTTTAGCCCACCTTAATGGCTTGTCTTCACTCAAGCAGCCATATTTATCTCCTGTTGCCCCTTTCTACGGAAAAGATTGGCTTGACCTATTCATTCGAGGGCCTTTAGTCAAAATGAAGGAGCGTCCAGAACATCTTAAACCGCTGAAGATGAAGAGATATCAAACTAGGAGATGAACTGATGGAAGCCCTTCAATTATTTAATAAGAATGAAACCTATAATGGGTTCTATGCCATGTTGATGGTAAACCGCCTCCAAATGCTTTACTTTTTTTTGATTATGCCAAGGTTTTTGATCCATTCATATATGATTTGGGTGATTATAGCGGTCGGCATATTGTCTCAACTAAACATTCTTCTTTTATCCAAATGGTTTTTAACCCGGTTTTCTAGCGAAGGATACAACGGATTTGTCCAATTATTCGGGAAAAAACTTGTACGTCTCCTCTCATTCATCGGGTTGTTCTTTATCCTGCTTAAACTTTTCGTGATTTTGTTAGGATTCTCGGAAATGGTTCAAATATTTATGTTTCCAGCTACAGATTCAAATTGGCTTATCTTTTTTATTCTGTTGTCTTGTTTGTATGTAGCATGGAAGGGCGTTGAAAAAACTATACGTTTTGTCGTGATTTCATTTTTGTGTACATTTTGGATGTTCTTATTCTTTGCTTTTTTCTTCTTTCCTCCAATAGCTCAACTCAGTGATTTGTATCCGATTATTCCAATGGAATTAAGTGTGGATTCCTGGAAAGGAATATTTTTAATTTTATCTTCATTTTCAGGGCCTGAATTTCTGGTATTTTTAGGACCGTGGTTTAAAACAAATAATAAGACATTTCGCTATTTGTCTTATGGCAATGCTCTAACCGTTATAGAGTATGTATTTTTATATATGGCGTCCTTATTCTATTTCGGTTCCAATTATTTAAGTAAAAGTCAATTTCCAATTGTCACTATGGCTCGTTATTTTCAAAATCCAGTAATTGAACGTATTGATATGGTCATGCTTTCTTTAGAATTATTTAACATCGTATTTGCGGTTTCAATTTTTCTACTGTTGTTTTATGGAGCATCTAAAATAGCTAGTGGGAAAATGGAGAGACCACCCAGTCGAGTAGGCTTTTTATTCAGTGTATTCATTATTTTAATTGGAATGATTCTTGTAAATGAATGGATTTGGAAGTCAGATGAAAAGCAGGTTATTTTACTTAATCTTCAAATTTTAGCAGGAAGCTTAAGTTACTTAGTGGTTCCAATTACTATGATCGTAGTGATGAAGATAAAGGGGTTTAATAAACATGAGACTACGAAAGAAGATGGCTAAAAAATTGTCAATCATATTTATGGCGTTATGGTTAACTGGATGTGCCCCTTTTACTGAAAATAACATTATTGAAGAGCTTACTCCAGTCACATTTTTATCACTTAGTAAAGGGGATGAAGGTAAAATAAAAATCAGTACGATTTTGCCTTCTCTAAGCAAAGAAAAAAAGAGTGTAATAACGCAAGAAGTAAGCTTAATAAAGGAGGTACTAAGGAGTTTTAATTTAAACTTCTACCAGGAAATGAAATTTGGGCAAATGCGAATGCTGATAATTAATGAAGACCTCGGAAGAAACGAAGGTATTATGTCCATTATTAATGTGTTATTGACTGATCCGGATATTTCTTTGAGAATCTATTTAGTTATCGTAAAAGGAAATTTTGAAGAATACTTGGAAAATCAATTGGACAAACAAGAAAATCTTGATTACTCTTTTTACCGAATGCTGAAGCACTATGAGGAAAAAAATCAGGGAGAATTAAGTGTCGTTAATCTACATGAATTTAAAAAATTGTTATATACTCCTTATTCAGATCCTTTCTTACCTGTATTCAAAATAGAAAATGACGCTATCAGCTATGAAGGTACAGCCCTGTTTCAAAATGATAAACTAGTTGAAATAATAACAACTTATGATGATCGTATCTTCCAACTGTTACACAACGATCACTACTTAGCAGTTTTACCGATCCCAGAATTACAAGTTGTTCTAGGTCATGTTAGGTCTAAAACGAAAGTGGATATCAATAAAAGCTTGTCTACAATGACCTATACAGTGAATATAGACTCAAGAATTGAAGAATACCGGGGAGAAAAGCAATTATTTGACCCACAGGATTTAGAAGATTTTAAAAAAGATATCCAATCGAATCTTGAAAAACAAACACAAGAACTAGTAAAAAAGATGCAAGAATTGAATGTGGATCCATTACAGCTAGGCATTCATACATTAAAACCATTCTCAAAACCAATGGATGAAAAAAAATGGATTGAACTTTACAAGAAGATGGACATTAAAATAAAATACAATATTAATATTAATCCTTTGACGGATGCAAATTCAAAAAGGCAAAACCTTTAATTCTTCCTATTGCAATCTCTTTCTCATTAATCGGACGTGCGTCTTCTTCAGCCTGCTTTTCCTTTAACCATTGTTCACGTTCGGCCTTCGGCTTCCGTCCGCGCTTTTTCGGTACCTGCTTCTTTTTCTTTTTGGCGGCTTGGACTCGTCTCTTGCCTCAAAATGTGTGGCATCGAAGGCGACATATTCATCGCTGATATGCCCTTGTAGAATTAGTTCATCATGGATCTGTGGAACTACTACAGCATCAGGTGGCGTATGAGAGGCACCTGATATGATTACATTCTGCTCTCTATACTTCCCTGCATTTGTTCTGTCTATTGAATGCAAGACGATGCCATGCAATTCTTTAATCGCTATTTCTGAGAGGGGCTGATCTTGCTGCACCATTTCTTCGGCAACTAAAATTGCTTCTTTATGATTAATAGCTTCTAGGTGCTCTCTCATGGATTTTCCGGCAATAACTATGCCATCATCTAGCACTGCTTTTGTTTCATAAATCGATAATCTATTTCCTTCAATCGCATTGGAATGATATGTATTTTTAATTAAAAAGTCTTCTTTCAGGCTACGAATAAGCCCTTTTGAAATTGGTCGTCGTTGATCGACATTCTTTTTTAACAGTGAAAGTCGATCCGTTTTTTCTATCACAGCTTACATCCCCTTTATTAAAATAAGGGATATTGTGCAAGAGCTCACTCTTGTACAATATCCCTTCATCGAAAAAGTATAGAAAACCGATTCATCACTGGATATATTTCCAGATGTATTCAACGTCTTCGTATAGCTGCTTCACTACAATTCATTTTCTAAAATTTGATCTATTATTCGTATGATTTCCTTTACAGATATATCTTCTTGTTCGTTTTTAGAGTAAATGGTTAACGGATATATTTCTAAGTCGGCTGTGACTAAATACCATATTACACGGAATCCGCCACTCTTGCCTTTGTCTGCATTTGGATTACTCAATCTGGTTTTATATACGACATTTCCTTTGGTTCTGGGAATTCGGTCCCCATATAATTTACCTTCTTCAAAATCTGCAAAAAGGGAATCGACTAAATCAACCACTACTGGATATTTTCTAGCGATTTTTAAAAGCTCTTTTTCGAACGCTTTAACGCCAAGCACTTTATACTCCATTATTTTTCTTCTAAGCTCTTCCTCACTCGGTTCATCATATCCTTATATGAATGTTTGGGTAGCTTTCCCTTTCTCATTTGGTTTACTTCTTTTATAGATTCTGTCAGTATTTTTTTACTATCTGCCTGATTGTCTTTTAAAATGGCCATTTCATTTTCCTCCTTCTCATCCACACATACCACATCCTTTCAGATTATGTATATGTGTAAGTATGTAATGAGCATGATGATTTAAACATCGTTTTACTTTATTTTTAAAAATAAGGGATATCACACAAGAGGTTCTCTTGTACAATATCCCTTACATCTTATTACACCTTAATCTCATAATGGAGACGGTGGGAGTCGAACCCACGTCCAAAGGCTCTGCTACTTCAGCGTCTACGCGTGTAGATTGATCATTAGGTTTCGCGCAAACATTCTGCCATCAATCAGGGCGTCCTGTGCGCTATTCCGGGAATCTCTTATGACAGCCTCAGAATGCAGATGTCATCGTAGCTCACTATAAGTGAACCTTACGCCTCCACATGAGCGATGGAAACGGAAGGTAGATTCAACAGCTTACGCTGCGAATGCTAGGTTGTTGTTTGTTTTGCCAGTTATTATTAACTGTCGTTTCTGACGGAGACGATCCCTCCGACGCGCGGCTCAAGCCCAGACCACCCCTGTCGAATCCGTAACGTCCCCGAAGGAAAGTCCGGAACCCAGGCCCGTTTCACTTAAAACGGCGGGTCGTACTTGATACTTCATCTAGTATATAATAAATCGGCTCGATTATCAATCTTGTTGATTCGATTTGAATACTCGCTGCATGTCACGCTTATGCTCTTTTTCTTTCAAGTCTTGGCGCTTATCATAGAGTTTCTTCCCTTTACCTACACCGATCAATACTTTAGCGAAGCCATTCTTAATATACATTTTCAACGGAATGATCGAATACCCTTGTTCTTTCATCGTGCCTGCAAGTGAAGCGATCTGTTTTTTGTGCAACAGTAATTTCCGCACGCGGACAGGATCGTGGTTATGAATATTTCCTTGTTCATACGGGCTGATGTGCATATTCGACAACCATGCTTCATTATTACGGATTAATATAAATGCGTCGCGCAACTGGACTTTCCCTTTGCGGATCGATTTAATTTCCGTTCCTTTTAACACGATTCCTGCTTCAATCGTTTCTTCAATTGCGTAATCAAAATTCGCCTTTTTATTGACGGCGAGTACTTTACCGGTTCCTTTGGCCATGCAACTTCCTCCCTGACAGAAGACCGGAGACGCGCTCCAGTCTTATTTTTTCTTCGGTCGTTTCTTAGATTTCTTTGGCATACCTTCATAAAACTTACGCTTTGGCTTCTCGTGCTTTTTATTGCGCTTGTCGCCGTCGCTCTTCGCTCCGCCACCTGCACGAGGTTTAGTAGGATCAGCACCTTGCCCTTTGCTTCTTCCACGTCCTGCGCCTTGGCCTCGGCTCTTGCCTCTGCCCGATTGAATGACTTTCGGCGTTTCTTTACGAGAGCCTCTAAAGCTTTCTTTCATTCCAACGATTTCGAAGTCCACTGATTGTTCTTCTGGCTTAACAGAAGTCACACGCACTTTCACTTCGTCTCCGATACGGTATTGTTTCGCTGTACGTTCTCCGATCATCATCATTTGGCGATCGTCGAATCGGTAATAGTCGTCGTTCATGTTCTTGACATGGACAAGTCCTTCTACTGTATTCTCAAGCTCAACAAAGATCCCGAAGTTCGTAACAGAAGAAATCACGCCTTCAAACTCTTCCCCGATTTTATCCAACATAAACTGCGCTTTCTTCAGTGCGTTCGTATCACGCTCTGCATCGACTGCACGGCGTTCACGTTCTGACGTGTGTTTCGCAATTTCAGGTAGCGTCGCAGACCAGTGTGCAACCGTTTGTGCCGATACGTCTTTATTGAATAAATACGTACGGATTAGACGATGAACGATCAAGTCTGGATATCTTCTGATCGGTGCGGTGAAGTGTGTGTAGTAGTCCGTTGACAAACCGAAGTGTCCGATGCTGTCTTCGAAATATTTCGCTTGTTGCATTGAACGCAATAGCATCGTCGAGATCAGCGATTGTTCTGGCATTCCTTCGATTTCTGCAATGATGTCCTGCAATGCGCTCGAATCGACTTTTTTACCTGATCCCTTCACAACGATTCCGAATGTCGTTAAGAACTCGAAGAAGCGTTGTAGTTTCTCTTCTTTTGGATCTTCGTGGATTCGGTAGAGGAACGGTACTTTCATCTTGTCGAAGTGCTCTGCAACTGTTTCATTGGCAGCTAGCATGAATTCCTCGATTAGACGTTCAGATACTGTACGCTCTATAATGACGATATCTTTCGGCCAGCCTTCTTCATCTACAAGAATTTTGGATTCTTTGAAGTCGAAGTCAATGGCGCCACGATCTTTACGCTTCTGACGGAAGTTCCCAGCCAGTTTCGCCATATCGTTTAACATCGGCACGATTTCTTCGTACTTCTTCGATAATTCTTCATCCTGATGTTCGATAATTTGGTACACTTCATCGTAGGTCATACGGTAGCTTGAATTAATGACACTTGGATAAATCTCATGATCAATCACTTTACCATTTGCATCGACTTTCATTTCGCAAGTGAGAGTCAAACGATCTTCCCCTGCATTCAATGAACAGATTCCGTTCGACAAGCGATGCGGTAACATCGGAATGACGCGGTCGGTTAGATAGACACTCGTACCACGGTCTGCAGCTTCTACGTCCATTGGCGAGTTCTCCGTGACGTAGTAACTGACGTCTGAAATATGCACAAATAGACGATAGGATCCGTTATCTTCTTTGAAGACCGAAATCGCATCATCCAAGTCTTTTGCATCGGCACCGTCAATGGTCATCGTCAGTTCTTTGCGTAAATCTCTACGGCCTTCGAAGTCTTCTGGCTGAACCGTCGACGGTACGCTTGTCGCGTGTTCCATGACGTCTTCAGGAAAATCGACTGCAATGCCGTGCTTGTGAATGATCGATAGAATGTCTACACCCGGATCATTTTTATGTCCGAGAATTTTTGTGATCATGCCCGTTGCATTGTTTTCATCTGTTGGCCAGTTCGTAATTTCCGCAATGACTTTCTGACCGTCTACTGCTTCGAGTGAATGACCTTTTTCGATATATAAATCCATCGGTAATTTTTTATCATCGGGTAAGACGAAACCGTATCCTTCGTGGGCTTGATACGTTCCGACTAGTTGTGACGTTTTGCGTTCGACAACTTTCGTAATGACTCCTTCGCGACGATCGCCGAATGAGCTGCCGGATACGCGTACTAAGACGATATCGCCGTTCATGGCGCTGTTGATTTCATGGGGTGGGATGAAGACGTCATCGCCCTCTACTTCTTCTGGTACGACGAAGCCGAAGCCTTTTGCGTGACCGATGAATTTCCCACGGATGAGGTTCATTTGTTCAGGCAAGCCGTATCGGTTGTTGCGTGAACGAACAATTTTCCCGCTTTGCTCGAGTTGTACGAGCATTTTTACTAGATCTTTAAATTCGTCTGCCTCTGTCAATCCGAGTGCTTCTTCGATTTCGTGGACTGTAGATGGCATGTAGGATTTTTCTTTTAGTAAAGACATAACCCGTTCTTGTAACTCTTTTATATTTGGTTCCAAACAATCATCTCCTCCTTTTGTTTCTGTAAAGTAAGTTGGTATAAACGTTGATTTCCGTTCCAGGCGGACGCTTTCCACTACAATCAACTGAGTGTCCTTTTAGAAGGTAATTTCTAGCAAGGACTGAAGTTCAACTTCTTTAGTTATATCTTCCCCTGTTTTCACTCTTGCCAATCAAGGGATTCTAAGAATTTTAGTATATTTTCGTGAAGTTGTGCTTTTTCGGGACCGAGTGTTATGACGTGCCCGGATTCTTCGTACCATTGTAGTTCTTTGTCTGTCGATTCTGCTTCGTCGTAGATGATTTGTGCAGAGTTCGGATCAATTACGCTGTCGTGACGTGATTGGACGACGAGTAATGGTGTGTAAATGCAGTCGACTTTGTTTCGTACGCTTTGGACCATCGATTGCAAGCCGTCGAGGCCTGGCATAGACTTGGTTTTCAAGTCGTCCATTTCCTCTTTGATTTGTTCATCGGATAAGCCTGCGAACTTTTTGTAGTCGCGGGCGTATTTCAGTACGCCTGACCACATGAGATCGGTTGTTTTCATCGACATCGGTGCACACATCGTGACGATGCCTTTTAGCGGAAATTGTGTTGCGAGTCTCAATGAAAATACACCACCGAGCGATAATCCCGCCACCGCAATCTCTTCATATCCTGCCTCTTTTAGTTGATTATATGCATCCAAGACATCTTCCCACCACTGGTCAGGATTTGTCTTGATCAATTCTTCAGGTGGCACACCATGTCCACGGTAATGTGGTGCCAGTGACGTGTAATTATGTTTTTCAAGGAAGCGTCCGAGCATCCGCACGTCCGCCGATGTTCCTGTGAACCCATGCAACAGTAATACCGCACGTTTTCCATGTTCAAAAAAGAATGGCTTCGGTTGAGCAATTCGCATGTCTTTCGTTCCTTTCTACGAAAAGCGCCTGACCGTTCAAACATGGTCAGGCGCTTCCATTTATATTTTCATAATCGCAATGGTTAGGACAAAAAATAAGACAGATAAGACGATTGTCGCTCTTTGTAGAACGAGATCCAATCCACGTGCTTTTTGTTTACCGAAAAGTTGCTCTGCCCCTCCGGAGATGGCTCCTGACAGTCCCGCACTCTTACCGGATTGCAATAAAACGACTACTATTAATGCTATAGCTACGACTATCAGCGATGCTGTTAAAACGGCATGCATGTTTTTCCACCTCCAAAAATAGCAAGTTACAACATTTCTATTCTACCAAAGCAAGTCTCTCGACACAACCTTTTGTTGCGAATTATGCCGAGCGACCTGTAACGAACGCTATTATTTGTTTAAATTATAGAATGTGTCTTTGCCCAAGTACTGCGCTGTTTCGAATAACTGATCTTCGATACGAAGCAATTGGTTGTACTTCGCTACCCGATCCGAACGAGAAGGTGCACCTGTTTTGATTTGGCCAGCGTTTGTAGCGACTGCGATATCTGCGATCGTTACGTCTTCTGTTTCACCTGAACGGTGAGAGATAACAGCTGTGTAGCCTGCGCGTTTCGCCATTTCAATCGCATCGAATGTTTCTGTCAATGTACCGATCTGGTTCACTTTGATGAGGATCGAGTTACCGATTCCTTCTTTGATTCCGCGTGACAACTTCTCCGTATTTGTAACAAATAGATCGTCACCTACTAATTGCACTTTATCGCCAAGACGATCTGTCAATAGCTTGTGGCCATCCCAGTCGTTTTCATCCAAGCCGTCTTCAATAGATACGATTGGATATTTTTCGCAAAGCTCTTCATACCACGTAACCATCTCTTCAGATGTTTTACGGATATCTTCACCTGCAAGGTAGTAGTTGTTTTGTTCTTTATCGAAGAACTCGGAAGATGCTACGTCCATTGCGAGCACGATATCTTCGCCTGCTTTATAGCCTGCTTTTTCGATTGCTACAATGATCGTTGATAATGCTTCTTCGTTAGAAGCCAAGTTCGGAGCAAATCCGCCTTCGTCTCCAACTGAAGTGCTCAAGCCTTTTTCATGTAGAACAGATTTTAGGCTGTGGAAGATTTCAGCGCCCATGCGTAGTGCATGACGGAATGATTCCGCACCCACTGGCATGATCATGAATTCCTGGATGTCGACGTTGTTATCTGCGTGCTCTCCGCCATTTAAGATATTCATCATCGGTACCGGTAATTGCTTCGCGTTGAATCCACCTAGGTATTGGTATAACGGAACGTCTAGGTAATCTGCTGCTGCATGTGCAACGGCCATCGATACACCAAGAATAGCGTTTGCGCCCAGTTTGCCTTTATTATCTGTACCGTCTAGATCGAGTAATGCTCTATCGATGACTACTTGATCCAAAACAGAATAATTTTCTTCCAGTTCTGAAGAGATGACTTCATTGACGTGATCTACTGCCTTCAGTACACCTTTACCGTTGTAACGATTGTCATCGCCGTCACGTAGTTCTACTGCTTCATGCTCTCCAGTCGATGCACCCGATGGTACGATCGCACGTCCGAAGGCACCGCTTTCTGTGAATACTTCTACTTCTACAGTTGGATTGCCTCGTGAATCTAGTACTTCTCTAGCTTGAATGTGAGTAATGATTGGCATGAAGATCTCTCCTTAGAATAATGATTTTCCGGTCATTTCAACCGGTTGTGGAATTCCTAACATTTTTAACATTGTCGGTGCCAAGTCTGCAAGAATACCGTCTGTACGCAGCACCACATCTGGATTCGTGACAATAACCGGCACAGGATTGGTCGTGTGCGCTGTCATCGGTTGTCCACCCATTGTAGTGACTTCGTCCGCATTGCCGTGATCTGCTGTGATGATAGCTGATCCGCCTTTTGCAGACAAGGCATCAATGATTCGGCCAAGACATTCATCGACCGTTTCAATCGCTTTAACAGTTGGCCCTAGCATTCCGCTGTGGCCGACCATATCCGGATTCGCAAAGTTCAAGATAATCGCGTCTTGTCGTTCCGCTTCGATTTCTGCTACGAGTGCGTCCGTTACTTCGTATGCGCTCATTTCAGGTTTCAAATCATACGTCGCAACTTTTGGCGAATTGATCAGAATTCGGGTTTCCCCTTCAAACGTCTCTTCGCGTCCGCCACTCATAAAGAACGTCACGTGTGGATACTTTTCTGTTTCCGCAATGCGCAATTGACGCTTGCCTTGGTCTTCTAGCACTTCACCGATTGTTTTCGTTAAATTGACATTGTGGAATACAATATCTGCTACTACATCATCATTATAATGCGTAAAGCCGACAAAATGTAAGTCCGTAAACTTTTTGACGCCTCTGTTGAAACCATCAAAGCCCGGTTGCGTTAACGCGCGTGACATTTGGATGGCACGGTCTGGACGGAAATTGAAGAAAATGACTGCATCTCCGTTTTCAATCGTCGCCACCGGTTTGCCATCTTGTTGAATAACAAACGGCTCAACAAACTCATCATGTATTTCTTCGGCATAAGAAGCTCTGACTCCTTCTTCTGCTGATTCACAATGTGGTCCGATCCCGTAGACCATCGCGTCATACGTCTTTTGTACACGTTCCCAACGCTTATCGCGGTCCATTGCAAAATATCTTCCCGATACGGTCGCAATCTGTCCAACTCCGACTTCTTCCATAACATCTTCTGTACGCTTGATATATGGAAGTGCCGTCGTCGGTCCCACATCACGTCCGTCAAGGAATGCATGCAAGTAGACGCGCTCTACACCGTGTTCTTTCGCCATTTTCAATAAAGCGAATAAATGCTCATAGTGACTGTGAACACCGCCGTCAGACAGCAAGCCCATGACGTGAAGTGCAGAGCCTTTCGTTTTCACATGCTCCATCGTCTCAAGCAACGTCGCATTGTCGAAAAACTCGCCTTCACGAATCGACTTATTAATACGCGTTAAACTTTGATAGACGATACGACCGGCACCGATATTCAAATGCCCGACTTCAGAGTTCCCCATTTGTCCTTCTGGTAACCCTACCGCTTCTCCACAAGCCGTCAATGTCGCATGCGGGTAGTTCTCCCACAGCAAATCAAAGTTCGGAATCTTGGAGTGTGCAACTGCGTTACCGTATGTTTCATCTCGTAAGCCAAACCCGTCCAGTATAATTAATGCGACCGGTTTATTCGACATGTGTTCCAGCCTCCACCAATTTGACGAATGCTGCCGGATCAAGACTTGCTCCCCCAACCAATGCGCCGTCAATATTGTCTTTGCTCAGTAATTCTGCAATGTTTTCTGGTTTTACACTGCCTCCGTATTGAATGCGAATTGCCTCTGACACGTCTTTTGCGTACAGTGTTTCGACTTTATGACGAATCGCTGCACATACTTCATTGGCATCGTCAGCTGTTGCTGTTTTGCCAGTGCCAATCGCCCAAATCGGTTCATACGCAATGACTGCTTGCTTCGCTTGATCCGCCGTCACACCACTAAATGCTTTTTCGACTTGCGCTGATACGATCGAAACCGTTTCATGTGCATCGCGCTCTTCCAATGTTTCGCCTACACAAACAATTGGCACTAAGTGATGATCGAATGCTGCCAGTACTTTTTTATTGACGCTTTCGTCTGTTTCATTGAAATACTGACGACGTTCCGAATGGCCAAGAATGACATAGTCTACGCCTACGTTTTCAAGCATCGCTGGACTGATTTCACCTGTAAATGCTCCTTCGACAGTATCATGCATCGTTTGAGCACCTAATTTGATCGCAGTCGTTTCAAAACGTTGGAGTAAATCGTTCAAATACAACGCCGGTGGACAAATGACCGCCTCGACGTGATCGGATGGCTTGAGTTGTTCTTTGATCTGTTCCGCAAAATCTGCAGCTTCGTTAGAAAGTTTGAACATTTTCCAGTTGCCCGCAATTATTCGTTTTCTCAAAAGAAACCCTCCTTATTCTTGATCTTCTAATACAGCTACTCCTGGCAATTCTTTGCCTTCCATGAACTCGAGTGAAGCACCGCCACCAGTAGATACGTGATCCATTTGGTCTGCTACTTCAAACTTTTCAACAGCTGCTGCAGAGTCTCCCCCACCAATTACTGTATAAGCAGATGTTTCTGCCATAGCGTCCGCTACTGTTTTCGTACCGTTTGCGAATGGTTCCATTTCGAACACACCCATCGGCCCGTTCCAGATGACGAACTTCGAGTCTTTGATGACTTGCTTGTAACGCTCTGCTGTTTCCGGTCCGATATCTAGACCCATCCAGCCTTCTGTAATGTCTTCTACAGAAACCATTTTCGTCTCTGCATCCGCTGCAAATTTATTCGCTACGACTGCATCTGTCGGCAAGTACAGATTCACTGCTTTTTGCTTCGCCTTTTCAATGAACGACTTAGCTAGTTCTACTTTATCCTCTTCTACTAATGAATCTCCAGTTTCATGACCTTGTGCACGTGTGAAGGTATACGACAGTCCGCCACCGATCAACAAGTTATCGACTTTATCCAATAAATTATCAATGACGCCAATCTTATCTTTCACTTTCGCGCCGCCAATGATTGCTGTGAACGGACGCTCTGGATGCGACAATGCTTTTCCGAGGACATCCAATTCTTTTTCAAGCAAGAAGCCAAGAACACCGGGTATGTACTCCGCAATTCCAGCAGTAGAAGCGTGTGCACGGTGTGCTGTTCCAAATGCATCATTGACAAATACGTCTGCCAGACTCGCATATTGCTTGGACAGATCTGCATCATTCTTCTCTTCGCCTGGATTGAAGCGAACGTTTTCCAACAAGATCACGTCGCCGTCTTTCATTTCAGCAATCGCTTTTTCTACTTCTTCACCGATTGATGAATCTAGCTTTTTCACTGTTTTGCCAAGAAGCTCAGACAATTTATCGCCAGCAGGTGTCAAACGCATCTCTTCATTTACTTCACCTTTGGGACGTCCCAGGTGGCTGGCTAAAATAACCTTCGCTCCTTCGTTCGTCATATATTCAATTGTAGGAACAGCTGCTCTGATGCGTGTATCATCCGTTACCTTTCCATTTTCCATCGGTACGTTGAAATCCACGCGGCAAAATACGCGTTGGCCATTCAATTTAATATCTTTAATCGTCTTTTTCGTCTTCATAAAGTAAGTCCTCCTTGGCTTAAATACAAAAAGAGGAACGGGTTCACCGTTCCTCTGACCCATATTTATTCATTATAATCGGTTACCTGTAGAATGGCTATGATTTATAACAGAATTGATGGTTTTCGCTTTTTATAGTCCTTGTTCGTTCATATAACGTGCCAAATCGATACAACGAGCAGAGTAACCAGACTCATTATCGTACCAAGAAATAACTTTGACCATATTGCCTTCCATTACCATTGTAGACAAACCATCTACTGTAGAAGAAGCTGTATTGCCGTTGTAATCAACAGATACGAGTGGTAATTCACTGAAGAATAGAAGTCCTTTTAAATCGCCTTCTGAAGCTTCCTTCAATGCAGCGTTCACGTCTTCAACCGTTACCTCTTTCTCTACTTCCGACACAAAGTCCACAAGTGAAACGTTTGGAGTCGGTACACGCACTGCCATTCCGTCTAATTTGCCTTTTAGTTCAGGAATTACTTTTGTTACAGCAGAAGCTGCACCCGTTGAAGTCGGGATCATCGACACGCCTGCCGCACGCGCACGTCGGTAGTCTTCGTGTGGAAGATCAAGAATCTTTTGGTCATTCGTGTACGAGTGAATCGTTGTCATCATTCCGCGTTTAACACCAAATGAATCGTTCAATACTTTAACGACAGGTGCTAAACAGTTTGTCGTACATGATGCGTTCGATACGATGTTGTCGCTCGCTGCATCGTACGTTTCTTCATTGACACCCATTACAAGTGTTGTCATTTCACCTTTAGCTGGAGCGGACAAGATGACTTTTTTCGCGCCTGCATCGATGTGCTTTTGTAGTCCTTCTTTCGTACGGAATACACCTGTACAGTCGACAACGATATCTACGCCAAGGTCTTTCCAAGGTAAGTTCGCAGGGTCTTTTTCTGCAAAGACGCTGATCTTCTTGCCATTGACATTGATCGATGATTCGTCCGATTGCACGTCTGCGTCAAAGACACCGTGCACAGAGTCATATTTCAATAAATGCGCCAACATCGCTGCATCTGTTAAGTCATTGATCGCTACTACTTCCATATCTTCTGATGCAAATGCTTCTCGAAGTACCAATCGTCCAATACGTCCAAATCCATTAATCGCTAATTTTACTGTCATCTTAAATCGCCTCCGTAAAATGGTTGTTATGTTTTCGCCTAATGCAAAAGTTAAATATAAGAATTCATGATTCCATAAGCACCGTTGATTTCCGTTCCAGGCGGACGCGTTCCGCGGGCACGGCTTCAATCTCCTCGTCCGCTTCGCTACCTGCGGGGCTTTCAGCTCGCGCTGTTCCCGCAGGAGTCGCCGCCTTCCACTACAATCAACTAAGTATTCTTTTAACAATTTAATTAAAACTTACATAGACGCTGTATCTACTTTTTCATAAGCGACAGCATATGTTCCGCTGCGCCTTCGTCTGTTACTAAAATAGTCTGAGACGGTGCACTTGCTAAGTACGACAGCAGTGCTTCCGCTTTGCTTGCTCCGCCGGCTACTGTGAACACGTGCGGTATGTCTTGCAGATGTTCCATTTGAATTCCGACTGTGCGGATTCGATGGACAATTTCACCTTGCTGGTTGAAATAAAAGCCGAATGCTTCTCCCTTTGCTTGCCGATCCAGTAGAATCTGCTGTTCGTCTTCAGGAGAGTTTCGTAATACTGCCATTTTCGCCGCATTGCCGACACCGTGGATGACGCAATCCGTCTGGCTATATAACTCGAGCATTTCTTTTGCTGCTGGTTCATGCTGAAATACCGCATGCGCTTCTTCACTTAATGTGTCTGGATAATAAAATGCTTTGTATGTCGCATGACAACTTTCTGCAAACGAAGCTGCAATCATATTCGCTTGTAATCCAATTTCTTCCCCTACGCCACCTCTTGCTGCGATAAATTGCACATTGGGCAGTTCATCTTGCTGCATAAACGATGGAATCGCGGCTACTGTACTACCGCCTGTCACTGCAACGATTTCATTTCCTTTAATACGGGAACGAAACTGTTTTGCCGCTTGCATGCCAAGCAACTTTTTCGTCAAAGGTGAATCATCAGAATCTCCTTCTACTACATGCACTTTCAGAATGCCCAGACGCTCCGCCAATTCATTCGCAAGTTGACGTCTACCAGACCTTTCTTCCATCGTATCATGCAGCGCAAAGAGTACTTCTATACCTTTTTCCGTAGTCGAAACACCTTCTTTGGCAATATTCACCAATCCCTGCTCTTTCAATAAATCAAGCATCGTCCGTGTTTCCCTTTCGGAATAACCGGACACAGAACTAAGTGTTCTTCTGCCGACAGGACCCGACGCTTTAATCAGTTTCAACATGTGATAACGTTGTTCAATCAATAGCGGAAGTTCTGGTACAAGTGCGAGTTGCGCTTCCAAAAATGATAAGTTCACTCACATCACTCTTTTCAAGTGGGCTGTTTTTGATCCCTTGATATTATTACTGTCCCACCTAGTGTAAAAAAATACTATACATGTAGTATAGCATCTTGAAAATCAAAACACAATTAGAAAGCGTTTTCACTCGTCAATTAATTCCAAAACGTCGATATAGCCTATATTTCCGTAGGTTCGCACACGTCCTTCGTGTTCAATGACTGGGATCATCAGCATGTATTTTTCATGGATTTCGTCATCTTCTTCTATATTAATGGTCTCCCACTCGAGCGGATGATCTTCCGCCACTAATTTAAGCATGCGCTCCGCTTCCTCGCACAGCTCGCAATTGGGTCTTGTGTAGAATGTAATGTGCATGTCAGGGTTCACCTCGTTTTTTATTATGATGGCATGGATTGGGGCGGAATTCTAGTGAATTGCTTTTTTTAAGGGGGTGATGGGTTTGCTTGTGGGATGTGGGCTGTGGGGTGTGGGGTGTGGGCTATGAGCGGTTGCGCGGCTGGATAGAGCGGATAGCGTGTGGCTATGATCGGATACGTGATGTGATAGAGCGGATAACTTCGTGGATAGAGCGTTCGTGGGGTGGCTTAGAGCGGTCAACGCGATTCATTGAGCCGCGAGCAGCCAGAGCAACCAGTTACAGCGTAGCGGCCAGGTCAAGTGCGGAAAGATAGATGGCGCGGCTCATAGAATTCGTGGAGATCAGAATGTCATGCCGCGGGCTTAGAGCGGTTGCGTGGCCCGATAGAGCGGATAGCGCGCGGCTATGATCGGATACGCGGTGCGATAGAGCGAATAACTTTGTGGATAGAGCGGTCGCGGGAAGGCATAGAGCGGTCAACGCGATTCATTGAGCCGCGAGCAGCCAGCGTAGCGAGTTAGAGCGCAGCGATCAGGTCAAGTGCGGAAAGAGTGATGGCGCAGCACATAGTATTCGTGGAGATCCGAATGTCGTGCCGCGGGCTTAGAGCAGTTGCGTGGCCCGATAGAGCGGATGGCGTGTGGCTATGATCGGATACGCGGTGCGATAGAGCGAATAACTTTGTCGATAGAGCGGTCGCGGGAAGGCATAGAGCGGTCAACGCGATTCATTGAGCCGCGAGCAGCCAGCGTAGCGAGTTAGAGCGTAGCGACCAGGTCAAGTGCGGAAAGATAGATGGCGCGGCACATAGAATTCGTGGAGAATGGAATGTCGTGCCGCGGGCTTAGAGCGGTTACGCGGCTCAATAGAGCGGATAGCGAGTGGCTATGATCGGATACGTGGCGCGATAGAGCGAATAACTTCGTCGATAGAGCGTTCGCGGGGATGCATAGAGCGGTCAACGGGATTCATTGAGCCGCGAGCCGCGGGCTTAAAGCAAAAACTCCTCCACAATCAAAAAAGTGACGATAACTCGTCAAACGAGTTATCGTCACTTTTAAAGGCTTACCAGCTTCTGCCGGCGCCGCCTCCGCCACTGGAACCACCGCCGCCGAAGCCACCAAAGCCTCCACCGCCGCTGCTTCCACCTCCGAAGCCGCCACCGGAACCCGGGAAGAATATTGGGCCGCCGCTAGATCGACCGCGTGGACCGCCGCCTCCTCTGCCACCTCTTCCTCCGCCTCCGAAGAAGAGTCGGAAGAGAATGTAGAGGACGATGACAATGATGAAGAAGTTCGGCATTCCTACATCTCCGTCGTCACTTCCACCTTCAAGATACGTGACGGGTAAGTCGTCGCCATTCAAACCATATTCTGCTGCGATTTCATTGTAGAATGCTTTATACGCTTCCATAATCGCGAGGTCTGGTTGTTCATTTCGTAAATATGGCATGGCCAGTTCATCAATGAAACGTCCTACTTTACCGTCAGGCAGTGCTCCTTCTAGACCGTAGCCAGTGAGCAAATAAAATTCACGGTCTATTCCTTGCGCTTCGTCTTTCTCAGTAGAAACGACTAGCAACGCACCATTTTCTAGCTTACTATCACCTAATTTCAATTCACGAAATGTCCGTAATGCATAATCCTCTACAGGCTCGCCTTCAAGTGAATAAACTGTACGTACCGCAAGTTCAGCTTTTGTCGCTGCTTGTAATCTTATACCGTATTGCTCTATTTCTGATTCTTGTTCAGGTGATAAAATATTTGCATCATCTACCACCACATCCGTAATCGCATGGGCTGTCGTAGTACTAGTAAGGGCAACTAGTATGGCTACGAGGAACATGCAGAAACGGTTGATCACTTCTTGTCATCCCCAAAATCGACTGATGGCGGTTGTTGCGCCCCTTCGACCGCTTTGAAGTATTCTTTTTCATCGAATCCGAAGATTGAAGCGACAATCTTGCCTGGGAAACGTTTTACTGTTCTATTGAAGACTGAAACGACGTCGTTATAATCTTTACGTGCAACGGCGATTCTGTTTTCCGTACCGGCTAATTCATCCATTAACTGCTGGAAGTTTTGATTCGCTTTTAAATCTGGATAGTTCTCTACTACGACTAGTAAACGACTCAATGCACTCGATAGTTCTGAATCTGCTGCTGCTTGTTCTTCAGGACCTTGTGCTCCGGCCATTTTACTACGTGCGTTGGCAATGTTTTCGAGCACCTCTTTTTCATGTGAGGCATATCCTTTTACCGTATTGACCAAATTCGGGATTAAATCTACTCTTCGTTGTAGTTGCGTTTCGATTTGTGCATATGATTGATCTACGTCTTCTTCTAAGTTCACTAACTTATTATACGAAGGTACGATCATAATCGCAGCTATGACAACTAGTACTATAATGGCTATAAGCGGACCAGCTAATTTCTTCATAGATCACTACTCCTTTCCTTATCTCTTTAGTATATCCTTACCCTTATTCTTTGACTCCCCAAACTTACAGTTGAAATTAATTAACTGGTAGTAGTTGGGTGTATGTCTAGTTTCACTTTCATTTATAAGCATAGACTACTTTAAATATGATTCGTTTCTCACTACAATCATTGATACGGCTTGGAATTTATTTTCAACTAACTCTTTACAGATTATTTTTAGTAAGCTATACTATTAAAGTTGCACGAGGGAAAGAATATAGTCCTAATCATGCATTAGAGTTGCGTGAAGGAAACTATTGCTTTATATTAATAAATAAATTAACTACAATTCTACTCAAGTCATATATAATGGTGCTTTATTTTTTGCGTAAAAGTTGCACGAGGGAAAGAAGGAGGATACAGTATGATCGAACCGATAACAGTTAAACATATTAGTGTTTCATATGACGGCAATGAAGTCGTAAAGGATGTATCTTTTTCATTTGGAGCTGGCAGTTTGATTGGTGTGCTTGGACCAAACGGCGCGGGTAAATCCACGTTACTGAAAGCGATGCTCGGCTTGATCCACAAAGATCATGGAGACGTGAAAATCGGTAGCCAGACTGTGAATTCCATGCGTAAACAAATTGCTTATGTTCCACAGCGTTCCAATATCGACTGGAACTTTCCGATCATCGTAAAAGACACGGTCTTACTGGGTACCTACCCAAGAACCGGTATACTTAGACGTCCTCGTAAAGCGGATAAAGAATTCGCTATGGAATGTTTGAAGCAAGTCGGCATGGAAAGCTTCGCAAACCGTCAGATTGGTGAACTTTCAGGCGGACAGCAACAGCGTGTGTTCCTTGCACGTGCGCTCGCTCAAAAAGCAGATTATTTCTTCCTCGATGAACCATTCGTCGGAATTGACGTATCCAGTGAAGAAATCATTATCGGGATCTTACGCAAATTGCAAGCAGCCGGTAAAGTG
Organism: Sporosarcina ureae; assembly: GCF_002109325.1. Lineage (GTDB taxonomy): Bacteria > Bacillota > Bacilli > Bacillales_A > Planococcaceae > Sporosarcina > Sporosarcina ureae_C. Next base: position 1,045,529 of record NZ_CP015348.1, read on the forward strand.
ATTTTCGTTGTTCACCATGATTTATCAAAAGTAAAAAGTTATTTTGACGAGTTGATTCTTATCAATAAAGAGTTAATTGATGCAGGCCCTACTAGTAAAGTCTTCCAGTCGGGCAATATGACGAAAGCATACAATCGTGAATTTATGATCGACGGCTTGGAGGTTACTATGTAATGGAGTTTATTCAAGATTTAATGACCTATAGCTTCTTGCAAAAAGCGTTGATCACTTCCGTTATGGTCGGCGTCATCTGCGGCGTCATCGGTAGTTTTATCGTTCTTCGCGGGATGGCACTAATGGGGGATGCGATTTCCCACGCGGTTCTACCGGGAATTGCCATTTCCTATATGCTCGGTATCAACTATTTCTACGGTGCTGTGTTGACGGGCGTTCTGACCGCATTCGGTATTGGAGCCATTTCTCAAAATAGTCGAATTAAAAATGACTCGTCGATCGGAATTGTCTTCTCCGCATTTTTCGCACTCGGGATTATCTTAATTACTCGGGCAAAAAGTGCGACCGATCTAACGCAAATTTTATTCGGTAACGTCTTGTCTGTCCGCACATCGGATATGTGGCTGACATTGATTATCGGATCTGTCGTTATTCTAGTCGTTGTGTTGTTCTTTAAAGAACTACTCGTTTCCAGTTTTGATGAAACGATGGCTGCAGCATACGGTTTAAAAACGCAGCTTATCCATTATACAATTATGTTTTTACTGACATTGGTTACAGTCGCTTCTTTACAGACAGTTGGCGTGATTTTGGTCGTTTCATTGTTGATAACGCCCGCTTCCACAGCGTATCTGTTAACGAATCGCCTATCGATCATGGTCGTACTCGCAGCATTCTTCGGTGCAGTATCTTCTATTATTGGTCTGTACTTCAGTTTCTTATACAATATGCCGTCAGGACCAGTTATCGCGTTGGCAGCAACAGCTATATTCATCCTGGCATTCCTATTCTCCCCTAAACAAGGGATTATCGTCAGCAAGATCCGTTCAAGAGCGAAACGCAAAGCGATTACAAATGCTACAAATTAAAGATTCAACCGCTGCGGCGGAAATATAAATTTATTATCCATAAAGGAGTAGAAACGATTACATGAAGAACTTAGCAAAGTGGCTGACATTGTCATTGCTCGCTGTATTTATGTTAGCAGCGTGCGGCAATGACGATAAAGGCAAGCAAGGCGCAGAAGACGGCGACAAAGCAGCGGAAACGGGTGACAAGTTGAAAGTCGTTACATCGTTTACTATCATTGCAGATATGGCACGTGAAATTGGCGGAGACTATGTGGAGGTTTATAACCTAGTACCCACTGGAACGGATCCCCACGAATATGAACCATTGCCAAATGATATTAAAGCCGCAACAGATGCGGACGTCTTATTCTACAACGGCTTAAACCTTGAAGGCGGAGAAAAAGGTTGGTTCTTCAAGATGATGGATTCCGTTGGACAGAAAGACGAAAACATCTACAGCTTGACTGAAAATGTTGAGCCTAAGTATCTTGGTGGCGATGATGGGCGTGAAGAAGAAATCAACCCACACGCGTTCATCGATCCTGCTGTTGGAGTGAAAATGGCAGAAGCTATGCGTGATGCTTTGATTGAAAAACACCCAACACATAGCGAACAAATCCATGAGCAAGGCGACAAGTATGTTCTACGCCTACAAGAGCTTGACGACGAATTCGCAGAGCGCATTTCTACAGTTCCTGAAGAAAATCGCGTGCTTATAACAAGTGAACGTGCATTCCAATACTTGAACGACCACTACGGTTTGAAAGAAGCATTCATTTGGGAAATCGATACGGAAGAGAACGGTTCTCCTAAACAAATCAAAGAACTTGTTCAGTATATTAAAGATCACAAAGTTCCTGTGTTATTCGTAGAATCCAACGTGGATACTCGTCCAATGGAAACTGTTTCCGAAGAGACCGGCGTACCTATTGCTGAAAAGCCGATCTACTCTGACGAAATTGGTAACCCTGGTGACGAAGTCGATACGTATGTAAAATATTTAACGTATAATATGGATCTAATTCATGACGAGTTGAGCAAAGAACGATAAACTCACGGTCAACCGACCTAATACAAAAAGGAAGTCACACTCCCCTGTGGCTTCCTTTTTTGTTTATAAAAAGTATTGTATATATAAGTCCGTGCTTATATGATAGTTGTACTAAAGAATAAAGGAGAATTATATGAATCCCGAACAAATGGAAAGGTATTTAAAAACTATCGGGGACCAATCCCGTTTACAGTTATTGAAAGCATTAGAAAACAGACCTTTATGTATTTGTGATGTACAGCCTTTACTCGATATTTCGCAGCCCGCTGTCAGTCAGCATATGCGCAGACTAAAAACTGACGAAATCGTATGCGATGAACGGCGCGGACGTTGGGTATACTGGTCACTCAATACGAGCCATCCCCACTATTCTTTACTGCTCAAATTATTGAAGTTATTACCGGTTCCTTCTATTGATCGACAGGAGGAGAGTCGATGCAAATAATAGTAGCGAGTTCGATTTTTCTACTCACGCTCATTTTCGTCATTTGGCAACCACGAAACTTATCAATCGGCTGGTCCGCAATTGCCGGTGCACTTCTTGCGCTACTGGCTGGCGTCGTCAGTTTCACTGACGTAATCGACGTAACAGCGATTGTTTGGAATGCTACATTAACATTTGTCGCTCTAATTATTATTTCGTTAATTTTGGATGAAATCGGATTTTTCGAATGGTCCGCTTTACATATGGCGCGTTTTGCCAAAGGTAGTGGCTTCAGGATGTTCTTGCTAGTCATCCTACTCGGCGCCGGTGTATCAGCTTTATTCGCAAATGATGGTGCGGCTTTGATCTTAACGCCAATTGTTCTTGCGATGGTGCGTGCGCTTGATTTCAAAGAGAAGATGATTCTCCCCTTTGTCATGGCCTCGGGATTCATTGCGGACACCACGTCACTGCCTCTCGTTGTCAGCAATCTCGTAAACATCGTCTCCGCCGACTTCTTCGGTATCGGTTTTGCCGAATACGCAAGCCGGATGATCATTCCGAACTTCTTCAGTCTAGGCGCAAGCATTCTCGTGCTGTTTATCTATTTCCGGAAATCCATTCCAAAACGTTTTGATGAAAAGTTGCTACGTACACCCGCTAGCGCCATTCGAGATCACAAGATGTTCCGGATTTCATTTGTCGTACTCGGCACCCTACTCGTAGGCTACTTCATCAGCGAATCAATTGGATTACCTGTCTCCTTCATTGCCGGTTCGATTGCGATTGTATTCTTATTGATCGCGAGAACGAGCGATGCAGTAGAAACCAAAACCGTAATCAAAGGCGCACCTTGGGCAGTCGTGTTCTTCTCAATCGGAATGTACGTAGTCGTCTACGGTCTGCGCAACGTAGGACTGACGTCTGTATTGACAGGATTGATCGAGTGGACGGCTGGACATGGTTTGTATGCCGCAACGATCGGCATGGGCTTCATTGCCGCAATTCTGTCGTCGGTTATGAATAATATGCCGACTGTTATGATTGACGCATTAGCCATTCAAGACGCTGCAGTTCCACCAGATGTGCGCGAGGCATTGATCTACGCAAACGTTATTGGATCAGACCTCGGTCCCAAAATGACACCTATCGGCTCACTTGCGACGCTGCTGTGGCTGCACGTACTGTCCCTAAAGGGCGTACGTATTTCATGGGGCTATTACTTCAAAGTAGGAGTAGTTCTGACCGTGCCTACGCTGTTGATCACGTTGACTGGGTTATGGTGGTGGCTGACGGTTTCTTGAAGGTAGTGAGAGTACGGTTAAAATTGAAATGAGTTAACAGATAGTAGCTGGCAGGGTGTTGGGGTAGGGATTTGCGCTTCGGAAACACTACTTAAAAACATTGATCTACGTAGAAAAGGATGTCCCAAACAACTTGGGACATCCTTTTTGTTATTATCGATTATTCGTAAAGCGTCCCAAGAAGTCTTGCAGTCGCTCGCTTTCAGGATTCAGTAAAATCTCGGACGGCGACCCTTCTTCCTCGATCACACCTTCATTCAAAAATACTACACGGTCTGCAATGTCGAGTGCGAAATCCATTTCATGTGTCACGAGAATCATCGCCATCTCGCCTTCTTTCGCAAGATCACGAATCACCTCAAGCACCTCGCCGACGAGCTCTGGATCTAGTGCAGATGTTACTTCGTCAAACAACATTACTTGTGGACGCATCATTAGCGCTCGCGCCATTGCGACACGCTGTTTCTGACCGCCTGACAGCTGCGATGGGAACAGTTCAATCTTGTCACCAAGACCCACTTTCTCCAGCATCTCCACTGCCGTCGCCTTCACTTCTGCCTTGCTTTCGTTCTTAACAAGTACAGGTGCCAGCATGCAGTTGTCGAGAATGGTCATATGCGGAAATAGGTTAAAATGCTGGAACACCATCCCGATATCCCCACGAATGGAACGTAGATGTTTTTCATCCGCTGTCACCCACTCGCCTTTTTTCTGCATCATCCACAAGTTTCGGCCATTCACTTCAATGACGCCTGAGGTAGGTTCTTCAAGTGTCATCAACAGACGAATGATCGTCGTTTTACCAGAACCACTTGGCCCGATGAGCGCGACTTTTTCGGAAGGTTTGATATCCAAGTCGATACCTTTTAACACTTTCGTCTCTCCGAATGATTTATGCACGTCTTTATATTGTACGATCGGTTCCACGATCTAATCCTCTCCTTCATCTTCATTCATTACGCTAACGTCTTCTTATCGAACCGACGATTGTATTTCTTCTCTAATTTATTGATCAATAATGCAGATGGGTAGCTCACTAATAGGAAGAACAACGCCACTACAGTTAATGGCTCAACGTATTTGTAGTACTGCGCTCCGTAGTCGTTCGCGATATGTAACATCGCCACTACACCAATTGTTGAAGCTAGTGGTACTTCTTTGAACATGATAATCAAGTAATTTCCGAGCATCGGTATAGTCGGTGGAATCGCTTGCGGTAAAATAATTTTTGTCCACTTTTGACGCGTCGATAGATTGAGTGCAGTCGAAGCTTCCCACTGCCCTTTATCAACGGACTCAATACCTGAACGATACACTTCAGACATATACGTACTGAAATGAATACCGAGACCTAAAATTGCGGCTACAAATGGATTGAGCGAGACGCCTACAACCGGCATCATCGGCCATGCATAGTAGATGAAGAATAGTTGTACGAGTGGCGGTGTCGAACGGATAAATTCCGCAATCCAACCGAACAACCAACGCACAGGTCGCCAAGGTAATCGACTAATGAATACCCATACGAAACCAAAGACCGCAGCGAATAAGTAGCAAGCAAGCGTCAAACCGACTGTAATCCATAACCCTTTAAATATCAGTGGAATAACGGAAAAGAATACATCCCAACTCCAAGTCATCAGCTAGCCACTCCTTTCTTCGATACGCTCTCCATCTTTCTAGTGAAGAAAATCATTGGCAACGCAATAATAAAGTACATGACGAGTAAAAGTACGTAGACCATCGGAGATTCCGACAAGTGCGTGCTTCGGTAAATATTCCCGTAATATAGCAAATCAGTTAAACCGATCAACGAAACCAAAGATGTTGCTTTTAAAATTTGAATTAAATAATTTCCGTATTCAGGTAGCATCATGCGTAGGGCTTGCGGAAGAATAATATGACGCATGCGTTGAAACTTCGATAGGTTCAACGCAATAGAAGCTTCTGTCTGCCCAGCAGCTACGGCTTGAATAGACCCTCGTACAATTTCAGACATGTACGCTCCATAGTTTAAGGATATTGCTAGCACGGCTACCCATATATCGCTACCTAGGTGAATATTGAATAAACCGGGTAACGCATAAGAGAACCAAAACAGCTGTACGATCAATGACGTGCCACGGAAAATCTCCACGTAGAAACCAGTGAACCCTTTAATAAGGGGATTCGTATTGACACGTGACAAGCCCGCGACGAATGCGATGATACTCGCACAGATAATCGATAGAACTAGCACTTGCAGCGTAATGCCTAACCCTTGTACAACAGTGGAAAAAATATCGGGTAAGGAACTCACAAAACCACTCCATTATAGTTGTTTTTATAACTAGTATTTCGTTTCTCAAATTAAAAAGGTCATGCCGCTGTTGGGCATGACCCGGTTGTACATTTAGTAGTTATCGCCGTTACATACACTTTCCGTCGTAATGTCGTCTTCTACTATATTCATTTCTTCAGTGAAGCCAAATGGTTCAATCAACGCTGCGATTTCGCCATTATCCTTCAATTTCTGTAATTCTTCGTTATATGCTTCACGTAATTCATCATCATCATTTGAGAATGCTGCGGCACCAAAGCTTGGTACTCCTTCAATGTCTGGCTGTTCGAAATCTGTAACAAATTCAAGTTTTTCATTGTTCGCAGATTCAAGAGCCATTTTGATCGTCATTTCTGTACCTGTTGTCACTGCTGCACGCCCTGATTCTACTGCTGAGAAAGATGCAGGAATATCAGGAACCATCATGATCTGGTCTTCAGCAATCCCTTCACGAATCATGAAGTCCTTCTCTGTTGCGCCACTCATCACTGCCACTTTGACGTCTGGGTTGGCTGCGATATCTTTATAACTCTTTAAGTTCATAGGATTTCCTGTCTCAACGATCAAGCCTTCACCATATTTAATTTCCGGCTCTCCAAATGAAACACTTGAACAACGGTCCGGCGTAATAGCCATACCCGCCGTGATGACATCATATTTTCCTGCGCCCAAGCCTGGGATTAATTGACCGAAATCAGACAGTTGACCATCTACCTCGGCCACACCCAAGTTTTCAAAGACCGCTTTGGCAATAGCGACCGCTGCACCTTGCAATTCTCCGTCTTCTTCATACGCATACGGTTTCTCATTGGCAAAGCCGACTTTGACAACGCCCTTTTCTTTTAAATTATCTAATTTGCTACCATCTTTACTGCCAGATGAATCTGAATCCCCATTCCCACAAGCCGCTAGTAACACAAGCAGCATCACCGCCAAAACACTTATCGCCGATTTCTTCATAATTCTCCTCCTTGATTTTTTTATCAAACTAATAATAAGTTAGTTGCTAGATTACCATAGTAAAATAATAAGTTCAAACCTCTTTTGACAATTTGATTATCTGTATATAAATGGAATAAACTAACGAAGCTTGTCGTGATAGCGTTTGCACGCATTAAATTTTGTTGTATTTAGCGGAAAAATATATTTTTTTCTAGGTGGAAAGACAGGTTTCCTATCTTTTAAATGAATATTCATTCGTTGTTCTTTTTTCATGTAAAAGAATTGCCTTATTAATTAAATCAAGTAAATCATTATAAATCATTTTTGAATAAGGCTATTTGTAAATAATGAAGTTTAAAAGAAGGTCTATCTGGGGAAAATGTAGAATAGTAAGTCGTGAGTAATAGAAACTCAACACAAAAAAGCGTTTGAACATAATCGCTACATGCGAACTGTTCAAACGCTTTACTATGATGCCCTCGGCGGGAGTCGAACCCACATTTTGAGCTTCGGAGGCTCACGTGCTATCCATTGCACCACGAGGACGAAACATGTATGATCAAGCTTTAGCTATGATAACTCCACTACAGAAAGAACTTTTCTTCTGTAAGAGACATCTTCCATTGTATCTTAGAATATAATGAAAAGCAATGTGTATTTTTAAGGCAAATGATTTGACCTTTGTTGACCTTAATAGGTAAAATACAGTTATAGTTGAAATACAAACTGATTTCAACCGAACGAATATTATGAAGTAATTAAAGGAGGAAGTCTAATTGAATCTAATTCCTACAGTTATTGAACAAACAAACCGTGGTGAGAGAGCGTACGACATTTACTCTCGTCTATTGAAAGACCGTATTATCATGTTGGGTAGCGGCATTGACGACAACGTAGCCAACTCTATCGTTGCACAATTGCTCTTCCTAGAAGCTGAAGATCCAGAAAAAGACATCTCGATCTACATTAACAGCCCAGGTGGAAGCATTACAGCAGGTATGGCGATCTACGATACAATGCAATACATCAAACCAGACATCCGCACAATCTGTGTAGGCATGGCAGCATCAATGGGTGCATTCTTGCTAACAGCCGGTACAGAAGGCAAACGCTACGCATTGCCAAACGCAGAAGTCATGATTCACCAACCACTAGGTGGCGCACAAGGTCAGGCAACTGAAATCGAAATTGCCGCAAAACGCATCTTGCACCTACGCGAAAAACTAAATCAAATCCTAGCAGATCGCACTGGCCAGCCAATCGACGTCATCGCAAAAGACACAGACCGCGATAACTTCATGACTGCCGAACGCGCAAAAGAATACGGCCTAATCGACCACGTTCTAGAACGCAACGAAATCGAAAAGAAATAACAACTACAGGTTGTCGCAGAAAGCCAAAAGGCCTTCCGCGACAACCTTTTTATTTTGTGTTTTTATATGAGTTCGAGTTTGAGTTTGAGTTTGGGTTTATTTTGGTTTTGATTTTGGTTGGCCAATTGTACAATCAAGTTAGCCACCTAAATCCAAACAAAAAAATGCCACTATAAAATTCGTGTATCATTGAAGTTGCGAGACTAACAATGAGAGGAAGTTTTATAGTGGCACAACTTGAGAGTACCATACAAAACCGTAAAAATAAACACCTGTCAGCTTTTGAGCGCGGTCAAATCGAGGCGCTTCACAAGGATGGACATACCAACCGAGAGATCGGTAGACGCTTAGGACGCGTTCATCAAACCATCGCGAATGAATTAAAGCGTGGAACCACAATCCAACTCAAAACTGGACGCACATCCTATACAGCCTATTTCGCTGAAACGGGACAGGCGATATATGAACGAAATCGACTTCAGTGCGGCGCAAAAAGTAAGCTGCTTATGGCCAATGAATTTGTCAATTTCGCGTGTGATAAAATCCTAGATCAGGACTGGTCACCAGACGCAGTCGTCGGGTTTACAAGCCTTCAAGAAGAGTGGAAAGACCGACCTACTGTGTCCACGAAAACCCTGTATAACTACATTGATTTAGACGTATTACGCGTTCGAAATATAGACTTGCCGATGAAACTGAGACGGAACACCAAAGTGAAACACATCCGAAGAAACCGTCGTATTTTGGGCATGAGCATCGCTGAACGTCCCGTTGAAATTGAAGATCGTCAAGAATTCGGTCATTGGGAAATTGATACGGTAGAAGGACAGAAGTCTGATGACAACGCATTATTGACGCTCGTTGAACGTAAAACGAGAAACTATTATGCCATCCTCCTAGATGATCAAGATCATGATTCGGTGGACTTTGCGATCAACCAGTTACGACAGGATTTTGGTGAGCTGTTTTCTCAAGTATTCAAAACGATTACGTCGGATAACGGCAGCGAGTTTTCTAATCTGACAAAGAGTCTTCAAGGTGTTACTGACGTCTATTTCGCTCGTCCATATGCACCGTATGAAAGAGGATCTAACGAGCGACACAATGGTCTGCTCAGACGATATATTCCCAAAGGAAAAGCAATTTCTGATTACTCTACAGAGTCTATTCAACGTATTTATCAGACACTGAATCAGTTGCCTAGGAAGATTTTGAACTATCGACAGCCATCCGTTTTGTTTGAAGAAGAGTTGGCTAGGTTAGCATAGTATTTCCAAAACTAACCCGTTAATTGAGGGATCACATTCCCCTTCATACATACACTGGATTTTATCTAAGTGGCTAATTTAATATTGCAATTTAGGTTTGATTTTGGTTTAATCTTCACAACACAAATGTATCAGCGTTCTAACTCCAAAAAGAGACACCAGTTGGTCGTAGTGGAAGGCGGCGACTCCCTCTTGAAAAGGTGATGATGACAAGGCTTGTCGCATTATTCTATTGACCCAAAAAGAATTTATATGACTAGTAAAGAGAATCGTCTACCTGAAAGTACATACTTTTGTAGATACTGTAAGTAAAGGATAACGCTGCGCTACCAGTTACAGAAACTGTTAATTTAATATGGCATGCACTATGGATCTCCAAGTACCTTATGATGACGAACCCTCCCACATCTCTTAGCGTCATGCGCTGACATTCCTTCGTTCGGTCTATCATAAGTTGGAGGCCGGCGAGATGCTCCCGATGAGGCTCGAGGCCTAATGTACGCCGCTGGTGCCAGCTTCTCCGTGTCATGAATAGAAGTTTCAGAATGCCAACCTCATGCTACTAATTGTAAACAGTGAAGGTCCGCAAGCATTTGCTCACCATCAAATTTCCGCTTTTTTGTACACATGGCATGAAGAACCTTTAGTAATTTGCTACATAACACGACCATCGACTCCTTCTTACGAAGGGGATTTTGAGGTCGTTGCGTATAATACTGATGAAGCTTCATAAAGGCAGGGTTGTTTCTAAGGATTGGATGCATTGCTCTGAATAAAATAGCCCGTAATCGTCTTCGTCCTCGTTTTGATATCTTCTTCATTCCCTTATGTTTACCAGAGGAATTCTCATGTAACGTAAGTCCCGCTAATTTAATTAATTGGCGTGGACTTTCAAAGTCAGTAAAACTTCCAATCTCCGCTAAGAGACCGGAAATAGTTCTACGGGAAATTCCCGGAAATGAAGCGAGATATTCATAATCAGCCGTTTGGACAATTAAGGATTGTATTTCCTCTTCAATCATCGCAAGTTCTTCCTCGAGTAGACGGTATTGGCGAATGAGACATTGTATCTCTCGTTTAGCTCCCCAAGGAGCCACGGTGATGCCAATGGATGTCTGAGCTACCTCAATGACTTTAGCTGCTATTTTGGGTCGCCTTTGCTTCATCTGACTCGCTTTCGCGCATTGATCCGCTAAATCAGCTGTTGTCATATTGACCAGCTCTGCAGGCAACGGGGTTGTCTCCAACACACCTAGAACCATGGCTCCAAAATCTGAGAATACCTCGAATAGCTCAGGGAAGTATTTATCTACCCATCGATGAATTCTGTTTTTCAGAATGGTGCGGTCGTCTATTAAAGTTTGCTCAAGCGTGAAACAGGAACGAATATTTGCTGCTTGATCCCGAAGAAGCTTCGGATATGAGAAACGACCATCTTTCATTAGCCGTGCGATCGTCAGAGCGTCTTTCTTATCGTTTTTGGTTTGCAGATTATCATCTAATTCCTTAACTTTCTTCACATGCATCGGATTGATAACGACCAGTGGTATACCGTAGTCCTCTAGGAAATATGCTAAATTCAACCAGTAATGTCCTGTAGGCTCCACGCCCACTATCACATGCGATTTATCGAATTCTTTCATACCCTCTAGTATTTCTTGATAGAACTGTTCAAACCCTTTACGCGTCTGTTTAACGAGAAATGCTTTTTTCAAAACACGTCCACGTTCATCGACAAAGGTTGCGTAATGATTATGTTTAGCAATGTCGATACCTATCACTAATGTTTGTTCTGTGACTTGATTAATTTTAGTATTTTCTTTAGAATTCATGTGAGTCCTCCTGGGTTATAATTAGGGGTCAAGCCGTCGACGCCTTGACACCCCGAATCATACCAAGGGGACTTTTCTATTTCAATAGGGTTCCACTAACCAAACAGGAATGCTCCCGCGGGAATAGCATGAGCCTTGAGACCCCGCAGGTAGCGAAGCGGACGAGGAGGCTCAAGCCATGCCCGCAGGAAAGCGTCCGCCTGGAACGGAGACCAACGGCTTCTCCACGTACCCCCTTATTAAGTCAGAACAAAAAAAGATGACGAAACCTCAAAAGGTCATCGCCACCCATATCCAACTCACTGCTCCACTTCGACTAAATCAGCCAAATTCTGAAGGGCCAAATCCTCATCAATCCCGTCCGTAATCAACGTGATCTCCGTTCCCTTCGCAATCGCCAAACTCATAATCCCCATAATGCTCTTCGCATTCACCTGACGACTATCCTTCTTCAAATAAATATCAGCCGTATACTTATTGGCCTCCTGTACAAACAACGCTGCCTGTCGCGCTTGCAAACCAGGCTTAATTCCTACTATTACTGTTTTTTCTACCATATTGTGTGCTCCTTTTCTTCCTCTTCTCATGAAGGATCTACTAGTAATTTCAACGTAACCGATCTGCAATTTCTTCAATTTTACGCAGTCTATGATTGACTCCCGACTTACTGACCGTTGCACCCGTCACCAGCTCGCCTAGCTCTTTCAATGTCACATCTTGATGCGCAACACGTAATTGAGCAATCTCTTGCAAACGTTCTGGTAATTGATCCAAACCAATCGTGCGCTCAATCAACTTAATATTTTCAACTTGTCTTTGTGCCGCTCCGATTGTTTTATTCAGATTGGCCGTTTCACAATTCACCAATCGATTCACACTGTTTCGCATATCGCGCATGATCCGTACATCCTCAAACTTCATAAGGGATACATGTGCGCCGATGATGCCTAGGAAATCGGATATCTTTTCAGCTTCTTTCAGATAGGCGATAAATCCTTTTTTACGCTCGATAGACTTTGCATTCAATTGAAAACGATTCATCAACTCGACAAGCGATTGACTATGTTCCTGATAGCTCGAGAAGACTTCCAAATGATAAGAAGACGTCTCCGGGTTATTAACGGAACCTCCTGCCAGGAAAGCTCCCCGTAAGTACGCGCGTGCACAGCAGTCTTTTTCAATTAGCTGTGGATCGATCGTATTGATCATTTGAAAATCATCCGTCATAATCGATAATTCTACCAATAAATGCTTGGCCCCGTCACGGATTCTGCAAATATATACATTATTTTTCTTAAGACGCATTTTTTTTCGTACAAGCAATTCCACTTTATACGGATATAGCGCCTTCACGTTCGAATACAGACGACGCGCAATAGAGGCATTTTCTGTTTGAACGTCGAGACTCAGTTGTTTATTTGAAAAAGACATGACACCATTCATACGGATGAATGCTGCAATTTCAGCTTTCGTACAGCAATCATCCGCTTCAATCTGCGTCAATTCTTTTTTCGTTTTGGATGCAAAAGACATGATATTCCCCCTCTTCGGCGATTTTCATATCTATCCGCCTTCTACGTTCTCTCTATATAGCGCATCAACATGTCTGCTACTTCCGTCGTTTTATGCATAATCGTTCCATCTACAATTGTCGCGATTTCCTGCACAAATACTTCGGGTACTAGCGCTTGCAGTTTTTCTAAATCATTCTCCACAAGCCATGGCTCTTCTTTTTCACCGCGGTTGTGCGTGCGTCTGAACGCTTCTGCATTATTCACCAGTACCGCATCGAGGAAAGGTGCTCCAGCATGGTCATAGAGTGCCTGCACGTGCTCAGAAGCGGTGTAGCGATACGTTTCACCACGTTGCGTAGTTAAATTGCCTACATATACCTTTTTAGCGGTGCTTTCGATAATCGCATCACGAATATCCTGCACTAAAAGAGTTGGCAAAGTACTAGTATACAAGCTTCCCGGTCCAAAAACGATTAAATCTGCATTTTTTAGCGTATCGGCTGTTTCTGGCAATGGTTTTACATCTTGTGGCGTGATGAAAACATTACGAATTTTTCTTCCATAGAGAGGAATTTTCGATTCACCTGTAATAATTGAACCATCTTCAAGCTCTGCATGCAAGGTAATTCGCTGATTTGCTGCAGGTAATACTTTCCCCTTTATATTCAGCACAACGCCCATCTGCTCGACTGCACGGGCAAAATCTCCAGTGATGGTCGTGAGGGCGGTAAGCATTAAGTTCCCAAGAGAATGCCCCTTTAAACCATCTGATCCTTCGAAACGGTGTTGAAACATTTTCTCAATCATCGGCTCGACATCTGAAAGCGCTGCCATAACCTGTCTTATATCTCCGGGCGGTGGGACATTGTACTGGTCGAATAAACGACCCGAACTGCCCCCATCATCCGCCACCGTGACAATAGCTGTCAACTGAATCGGATACCGTTTTAATCCGCGAAGAATCGTAGATAACCCCGTACCGCCACCGAACACAACGATTTTTTTCATAGTAGTGGATTGCATATTTATGTCAACCCTTTCTTTTTTCAACATCCCGATGCGATACGTATGTCGGGTAGTCCTCTTTAAAGACACCTTTAAAGTATTCAGCAAGTGTAACAGAACGATGTTGACCGCCAGTACAGCCGAATGCAATGACCGCTTGACCTTTACCTTCTTGTTTATACTGAGGTATTAAGAACTTGAATAAATCTGTTAGTTTTTCGATTAATTCTTTCGTATCTGCCCATTTCAATACGTAGTCTGATACTTCATGATTCAAACCTGTCAACGGACGCAATTCTTCTAAATAGAACGGATTCGGTAAAAATCGTACGTCGAATACAACATCTGCATCGATCGGCATACCATGCTTAAATCCAAATGATACGAAATTCAATGTAAATTTCGGCTCACCCGCTTCAGAAAATTCACGTGTGATTTTCTCGCGCAATTGCTTTGGCTTTAATTTCGATGTATCAATAATCGAACGCGAAAGTCCTTTTAATTCTTTTAGCAAATGACGCTCTTTGCGAATTCCTTCGAGCAACACGCCACCTTCAGACAATGGGTGTGATCTGCGTGTTTCTTTATAGCGTTTCACAAGTGTTTCATCATCTGAATCCAAGAATAACAAACTTGTTTTCACATCTTCCATTTTGAATAATCCGTCGAGTGCGGCAATCAAAGAATCAAATAAACTTCCCCCGCGTGTATCCATCACGGCTGCAATCCGTCTCATTTGATTATCCGACTTCATCATCAAATCCAGGAACGTCACAAATAGTTCCGGCGGCAAGTTGTCTATGCAATAGAATCCCATATCTTCAAAGCATTGCATAGCGACTGTCTTACCTGCACCTGACATACCTGTAATTATTACGACTTCATATTCATTTACCGCTTGTGGCTGATCCATAAATGTTATTCACCTTCCGTCGATTGTTGAAGCGACTCCCGCAAGAAGCGGAATTGCTCTGTATAATAGAACGTTCCATACTGCGTACCTTTTTGACTGACAGCAAAGAGAAGATTCTTGCGGTCTCCTTCTGCCATTGGCAATGTATGCAAACTGTCCAGTGGATGCCATTCCAGTTCACCTTCTACGGTGGTCTTCAATAATTCTCCAGAATAATCATGGGCAACAAATGTGAAGAGCAACCATTCATTCAGTAATTCTTTCCCTTCATCATCCATGATCATCATCGTATATACGCCTTTTAAATGTGGTGCGATAGCGTGCGCTCCGGTTTCTTCAAGAAACTCCCGACTAGCTGCTTCATAAACAGACTCACCTTCATCGATTTTTCCACCCGGTGCCACATACCAACCGCGTCTTGGCTTCTTCAGTAAAAGGACTTGACCGTCTTTCACCACGAGCAAATTAGCAATTTTTTGCATATGTAGTTCCCCACTTTTCAAGTATGTAGTTATAGTATACAATGCTTTCAATGAAAACGATAAAAAAAGGTGACTATTCACGGAAGTTTATACCGCAAATAGCCACAAAGTTGCTATATTATGAAAAGGGGGTCTTTCTTCTTTCTATTATCCCCCATCTATATTGCAAGACGATTACATATACGTTACGAATTCATGACCCGTTTATGCTTTCGCTTCTACTTCCTCCATCAACTCTTCAATGTACTTCTGAGCTGCTTGAGCTGCAATACTTCCGTCTCCTGTAGCTGTCACGACTTGACGCAATAATTTCTCGCGCACATCACCTGCTGCAAAGATACCTGGAATTTTCGTTTCCATAATGTCATTTGTTTCAATATAGCCGTTTTCATCCAAAATGCCGAGATCTTTGAAAGGTTCTGTGATTGGGTCCAATCCGATATAAACGAACATACCTTCAGTTTCCATTTCACGTTCAGAACCGTCTTCAGTAGAAACTAGCGTGATGGAACCAATCTTACCGTCTTTTTCATTTACTTGCTTAACCGTTGAATTCCAAATGAAATCAATCTTTTCATTCGCAAACGCACGCTCTTGGACGATTTTTTGTGCACGCAATGTATCGCGACGGTGGATAATCGTTACCTTGTTAGCAAAACGCGTTAAATATGAACCTTCTTCTACCGCAGAGTCACCGCCACCAATGACGACGATATCTTTGTTACGGAAGAATGCTCCGTCACATACCGCACAATAACTTACGCCACGGCCAGTTAGTTCTTCTTCACCTGGTACACCGATCTTGCGGTATTCTGCACCCGTAGTTAAAATAACTGCACGCGCTTTATAACTCTTCTCGCCTACATGAACCGTTTTGAATTCACGGCCGTCTTCGATTTTCGTTACGTCTCCGTAAGCATACTCAGCCCCGAAACGTTTCGCATGATCGAACATTTTAGTTGAGATGTCCGGACCTAAAATACTTTCAAATCCAGGATAGTTCTCAATTTCTTCAGTATTGGCCATCTGACCGCCTGGCAAGCCTCTTTCTAGCATCAATGTAGACATATTTCCACGTGATGTATAGACAGCTGCTGTCATCCCTGCTGGTCCTGCTCCGACTACGATTACGTCATATACCTTTTCTTCCATTGTCATAGTGATTTTCCTCCTTCAAAGTACGCATCCCTTGGTTTTCATCGACTTCACCAAAGATTTTATCTGGCTCGCAGATAAAACTATCGCTATATAAAATCGTACGAGAAATACACTTGAATATCAACTTAAATGCAACATCTGTTTGATACTTAGTCCTTTGTTTGTGGCAAGAATTCGATCAGTTCCTGAATATACTTCGAAAGTGTTGCAACAGAGACGCTATAATTTTCTGCAATAGACTTCTTTGTGACTTTTTCAAAGTGTGCCGTTTGGAACATATAGTCCACAGCTGCAGCGATTGCCTCTACATTACTGAACGCATATTTCTTTTCCAGTGCATTATCACATAACGTAAACCACATTTGAAATAGCTGTACGCCTTCTTCATCCAGCGGTTTATACTCTTCATACAATACGTCACAAATCGCCAAAGCTTTTTTCAATGCCTTTTCAAACGAATTGCTCGCCTTGAATGAATATTCTAAGCTGTGCGCTAAGAAAAGTTGTTCTGCGGCACTTAACTTTTCAACATCTATATAGCCTGGATGCGAAAGAATCTCTTGTAAATGTGAGGATTTTCCTAGCAAGTACAGTCCGAACATTCTCTCACTGCGATAAGGATTTGAGACTTTCTCGATCAAGAACGGTACATCCTCTTCATAGGAATCCGCGTCCAACTCTTCGTCCAGTGATTTCCAAGGTTCGAACCCTTCCTTCGTGGGATCCAGCTTCAGCAAGGCCTCATTAGCTTGCTCCGCCACTTTGCGATGACCTGTAAAATAGGCGGCATTTGCTAGCCAGAAGTAATACCCTACATCTCCTTCAAATCCACGTTTCTGCAGACTACGGAGCCAGTGATACGCTTCCTCATAACGACCTGTCAGCGCAAACGTCGCACCCAGTTTATAGCGCTGCTCGAATTGATAAGGTTTAATCTTCGACAAAAGCTCCATCATGCTTTTCAGGCGCTCTTCATCTCGGTTGTAATAAAAGAACACAGCCAAGTTGCAAAGCGCGTGGATATTACCTTTCTCTTCACGCAACACATCATATAAAATCTCCTCTGCGTGCTTCTCTTTACCAATATAAAAATATGCTAGCGCCAAATTATTATGGACGGCCCATGTTTTCGGATAATCCACAAGCAAATCTTCTAGCACTTCAATCGCTTCTTCAAAATCCCCTTGCTCCATCATACGTCGCGCTTTTTCTTGTATGAATACTACTGCGCCATCAAGTTGTTCGCCTTCTTCAACGAACATTTCTTCTTGATCAGCGAACTCAGATATTTCATGTGCTTCTTCCACAAATACGCCATCTGGTGCCATACCAACATACTTCAATGCATATTGTTTCGCTTCACGTAATAAACCTAAATGTGCGTGAACTTCTGCTAAATAGAATGTCGTTTCTTCATTATTTGGATCTAGATCATCAGCCGTTTGCAGCAGCTCATATGCATCTTCAAAACGTCCAACTTCCATAATGAATACACCATATTCCATATGTGTCAGTGCATCATCTGGATTTAGATCCAGTGCACGTTTATAGTATTTTTCAGCGTCGGAAAATTGTTCTCGTTGCATAGCTTGCATAGCGCGTTTACGATAAAAATCACCGTCAGGCAAAAATGATATAATTTTATCTTTTATAAATCGTTGGTTGTTTTTCAATCGAACTCCTCCGAAAAAGTAAGAGGAACGCACTTGACGTCCCCCTGCAATGTATCCTCTAGTATACCACAACTACTTAGCCCGTCATTCATTTGCTTTCACGCGCTGCACGTTCCGCCATTTGTTCGGCAGTATATATAATGCGCACTGGATTTCCACCAGCAAATGTACCAGCAGGAATATCCTTATTCACGAGTGAGGCAGCAGAAACAATTGCACCATCGCCTATTTTGATGCCTGGCAAAATCGTCGTATTGGCGCCAATCAGCACATTATTACCTATTTCCACGTCACCAATTCGGTATTCATCAATCAAATATTCATGCGCTAAAATCGTCGTATTAAACCCAATGATGGAATTTTCACCAACAGAAATTCGTTCCGGAAACATGACATCCGGCACGACCATCAGCGCGAAAGCCGTATGCTTCCCGACTTTCATCCGCAAGAACAATCGATAGAGAACATTTTTCCATGAAACAAACGGAGTGTACCGCGCAATCTGGATGACGATGAAATTCTTAGCTACTTTAAAAATCGAGACCGTCCGATAAATATGCCAAAGTGAATTTGCATCTCCTTTAGAAGGATGCCGCTCGGTGCGTCTCATAATTTGATTCCCGCAGTGACTTTCAGTAAATCGGACATATGCTGCAACATGTAGTCAGGTTTGAAAGTCTGCAAATACTCTTCCCCTTTTAACGCCCATGCAACAGCCGCCGTTCGTACTCCTGCATTTCGGCCACCGAGTATGTCATGGAAGTTATCGCCAATCATCAGTGATTCAGCAGGTGTCCGCCCTAGACGTTCTAATGCAAGTAATAATGGTTCAGGATCCGGTTTAGGCTTTGTCACATCATCCAGTCCAATCACCGTTTCAAAATAAGGCGTGATCCCAAGAAGATTGACCCCTCTTTCTACCATGTCACGCTTCTTCGTCGAAACGACCGCCATCTTCAAGCCTAGGTCATATAATTTGCGAAGCGTGTCTGTCACGCCTTCGAATTCCGTTACATAGTCATCATGATGTGCTAAATTCCATTCACGATACTCATGGATCAATTGATCGGTCATATCCGGCGCAATCGAGGAAAACGTATCATGTAACGTAGGTCCGATAAACGGTAACATCTCTTCCCGTCCGAAACGTCCAGGGAAATGCTTCTCAAGGACATGTTCAAAAGAAGAGAGTATTAATTCATTTGTATCAGCAAGCGTTCCATCAAAATCAAATAATAATGTAGTAATCGGTTGATTAGTCAATAACAGCTTCCCCCTTCTCTTTCGGCTGCTTCCATAGAATACTCACTGAAATAGTCAGTACAATGGCAGTTACAAGCCGAATGATCAATAATGGCCAAATTGGTATACCCAGTGGTAGGAATAATAGTGTATCCTCAATCACCGCATGGCATGCCATCAAGAATATAAACGCTAATGTAATATCCCGTTTTGATACGCCGTCTTCCTGCACTGCCTGAATCATGACCCCAGCACCATATGCCAATCCAATCAATAATCCCGCAACGAGTGTCATCGACGCATTCGGCTTCACACCGATCAATTTCGTAAACGGTGCCAAGCCATTCGAAAAACGCTCCAAATAATTACGGTCTTTCACATATTGCACAAACAACATGAGCGGAATAACGATCAACGCCAGTTGCAACACACCAAATGCTGCCTTTTCAAGTCCCAGCAAGAATATTTGTAAAAATCCTTCTGGCACGACTTCCGCTTGCGGTGTCAGACCGTATTGTGCGATTTCATTGCCACCTGTCCAAAACAGATTAATGAGTACACCCGCCAGCACAGCCAATCCAAGCCGTACGACGAGCACCATCCATAGCTTAACGCCTACTTTTATGGCGACAGCTGTTTCAATGAACAGATTATGCGCAAAACTAATCATGACAGCGATGATAAATACTTCTTTAACAGTTAATTCCAATGAAATGATACCGGCAATTCCAGCGTATAAGTTTAATGCGTTCCCAAGCACGAGCGGCACGGCTGCTTCACCGCGTAAACCGAAAAGATGCATAATAGGTTCAACTAATTGAACAAGCCAAGGTAAAATAGGTGTGAACTGCAAGATGGTCACGAGTAATGTAATAGGGAAAATAATCTTACCGAGTGACCATGTCGTTTTCAGTCCAACTTGCAAACCGTCTTTCAACGTACTGGATAACGCAATATTATTTTTGTTTGTCATTATAGTTCTCTTTTACTTTCATTACATACCTGCGATACAGCAAGATTGCGATCCCTATGACAACTCCTGCTACAGATACTAACTGCGCTGCACGTAGACTGCCGATCACATACAGACTATCCGTTCGCATTCCTTCAATGAAGAATCGACCGATTGAATACCAGATGACGTAAAACAAAAACACTTCTCCACGTTTCATCTTCAGCATTCTTCGGATCACTAAAATCAAAATGAGTCCAACTACATTCCATAACGACTCATACAAGAATGTTGGGTGATACGTGATCCCATCAATCGTCATTTGATTCATAATCCAATCAGGAATGATCGTACTTTCTTTAAACGCTTCTGAAACCGGTCCGCCATGAGCTTCCTGATTCATGAAGTTCCCCCAGCGTCCGATAATTTGTCCAATCAATAAACCAGGTGCCGTAATATCTGCAACTTTCCAAAACGACACGCCGCGCTTCCTACAGAAAATCACAGCTGTAATGACTGCACCGATTAACGCACCATGGATCGCAATTCCACCATTCCAAATTTGAATGATTTGCTCTGGATGATCCTGATAATAATCCCATGTGAAAATAACATAGTAAATTCGTGCACTGATGATAGAAATAGGAATTGCCCAAATGAGCATATCCGTTAGTAAGTCAGGGTGCATTCCCCGCTTCAGCATTTCTCTTTGCACAATCATAAACCCTAAAATAATTCCGAGCGCGATCAAAATACCGTACCAGCGAACTTCTAAGCTGCCAATACTGATCGCGACTGGGTTAATCGCTAGCATGGATACATTCACTTAGTCGCGCCCCTCTTCTTCTAATAGTTCCGCATTGTCTGCGATCGCTTGATCCAAACGCTTAGTAAACTCTTCTGCAGCATTAATTCCAAGACGTTTCATTCGATAATCCATCGCTGCTACTTCAATGATGACGGCGATATTCCGCCCAGGTCTTACCGGAACGGACAATTTTGTAATTTGCGAATCGAGAATTTCTACTTTCTCTTCATCAATCCCAAGACGATCATAATGCTTCTTATCATCCCAAATCTCTAAATCGACCGCTAATAATACACGCTTATCATCTTTCACCGAACTCGCACCGAACAACGTCATCAAATCAATAATACCGACACCGCGAATTTCCAGCATATGCTTCAACAACTTCGGTGACGTTCCGATCAAGATGTTATCGGATACTTGACGAATCTCGACCGAATCATCCGCTACTAGTCTATGCCCTTTTTTAATGAGCTCTAACGCCGTTTCACTTTTCCCTACTCCGCTGCCACCCGTGATTAATACTCCGACACCATACACATCGACAAGCACGCCATGAACTGTCGTCATCGGAGCGAGTTGTCCGACCAAGTAATTCGTCAGCATACCCGAAAACTGAGTCGTCTTATAATCCGTCCGCAAAACAGGAATATTTTTCTCCCCTGCCAACTGGCTCAACTCTTTCGGACCTTTTTCACCATGAGCAATAATGAACGCTGGCGTATCGCTCGAACAAAGTCGCTCCAAACGCTTTCTGCGCGTGATAGCTGGTAAAGTTTCAAGGAAGGACATCTCCTTACGTCCAATCAACTGCACACGTTCTGCAGGATAATAATCAAAATAACCAGCCATCTCAAGTCCTGGCCGTGAAATATCACTCATTAGAATTTGCTTATGAATGCCCTCGTGTCCAGCAATCAATTCCAATCCGAAACGATTCATAATATCTTCTACTGTTAATTCACCCATGAAATCCCTCACTCTCTGCTACAATGAATAAACTCTTTACGTCATTGCTAAATCATCGTTTTTTTACTTATGTAGCTATCATTCAACCCATTTTACCATGAAGGAAACGAAAAGAAATGGATTACTCCTTGTTCTATACATCCTTTTTGTATCCTTTTCAAAAGTCTTCTCTATATAGAGGATAAAGGAGAGTGGATGGAATTGACACTAATTATTCTCGACGCAGGTCATGGACCGGATACACCCGGTAAACGCACACCTGACGGAAAGCTGCGTGAGTATCATTTTAATTCGGCAGTAGCTGCACTTGTTGGTGGACTTTTAACGAAGGAAGGTCTGACAGTGAAGTATACGCATGACTCTTCACGCGACGTGCCGTTAAACGAACGAACGACTTCAGCGAATCAAATGAAAGCAGATGCATTTATCTCAATCCACGCAAACGCATTCGGCAATGGCTGGCACACGGCACAAGGAATTGAAACATATATTTATCCACAAGCCAGCAAAAGTTCCGCAACGCTCGCTTCAGTCGTGCAGAAATCCTTAATCTCCGCTTGCCAACGTCCCGACCGTGGCGTAAAAAAAGCCAACTTCGCAGTCTTACGCGACACCAATATGCCTGCAATTCTAGTAGAGTGCGGCTTCATGTCGAACCAGACAGAAGCCGCGTTATTGCAAAGCAAAGCCTATCAACACCAATGCGCACGGGCAATTGCTTTTGGGGTTTTGTGTTGGGAGTATGGGCGGTGAATGTTGCTGGGGTGGGGGGGCTGGAGGGAAGTAGCGGGCGATAGGCTATGAGCGGATACGGCGTGGCTTAGAGCACTCAACTCATTTCTATGAGCGGATAAAACCCGGCTTAGAGCACTCAACCCATTTCTATGAGCGGATAAAACACAGCATAGAGCACTCAACCCATTTCTAAGAGCGGGTAAAACGCCGCTTAGAGCACTCACCCCATGTCTATGAGCGGATAAAACACAGCATAGAGCGCTTAACGAGATTCATTGAGCGACAGCAAGCGTCTCCCACTCGAGGATCAAAGATAGATGGCGCGGCGCATAGTTTGCGTGAATACTCAGTGTCACACCGCGAGCTTAGAGCGGTCACGTGCTTTAATAGAGCGGATCACGTGTCACTATGAGCGAATACAAGACGCAATAGAGCAGATCACTTCATGGATAGAGCGCTCGCGTGGATGCATAGAGCGATTATCGAGATTCATTGAGCGACAGCAAGCGTCTCCCACTCGAGGATCAAAGATAGATGGCGTGGCGCATAGTTTGCGTCAATACTCAGTGTCACACCGCGAGCTTAGAGCGGTCGCATGGCTTAATAGAGCGGATCACGTGTCGCTATGAGCGAATACAAGACGCAATAGAGCAGATCACTTCATGGATAGAGCGCTCGCGCGGATGCATAGAGCGCATAAACGGATTCATTGAGCCCCCTTCTCTTTCTCGCCCTCCCCCCTTTGAAGTAACCTCCACCCCCCACCTACTAAATAAACAAAAAAACACCTGCACCGCCATAAAAATGGCCATGCAGGTGTTTACTTATTCTATCAACCCATATCAACAGAGTTATAGCGAACCATAACAGTGCCTGTCTTAGACTCGCCCGTAACATGTAGCGGCTCTTTCGTCTCGTCTACCCCACTCTTGCTGAAACGAATAGTGCGATGCAAGAACTGCTCTTGCTCCTCTACACGCGATACATCCTTTAACTGCAAGTCGAGCTTACCCATGTTGGAAGTAATCTCTCCTTTAACACCTAAAGTAGATGGGAAGTAAATTTCCACTGTACCGCTAATCGACTTCGCTTCCATTCTCTTGGCTTCAGTAGAAGAAGTCGTCAACGTCACATTGCCATTTAGAGATTTCGCATCTATATCTGTGATAGCGCCATCTACATAAACACGGCCGTTCAATGTTTCAGCTTCTAGTTTTTCACCAGTTACTTTCAACATACGAATCATACCGTTTGCCGTTTCGAGCTCGGCTTCATGGAATGTAGTATCAGCGCACTCGATTTTCCCATTCGCTGTTTTAATTCGTAGATCTTTGAAGTCCACACCTTCAGCAGAACATCCGCCATTCAACAAACGTACAGAAAGTTTACGATACGGTGTTGTAGCCGGTACGTATAAATGGACATTCACTTGCAACATCTTCAAATCGCTACCGATACGTAGTTTGTCGCCGTCTTTTACAAACAATAATTTTTCAAGGAACTGGCTTAGGGCGCCTGCTTCTGAATCATTATTGAAATGCTTCACGGAAAACTTCGCCATGATCTCATCATTGTCTGAAGGATGAATTTCCACATTACCATGATCGATATGGATGATGATTTCTTCGATGTCTTCTGCAGATTTACTTTCTGTATGTGTGAAGGAAACCGACTTGCTGAATGGTGCTTCGAAATCGAATTCTTTCACACGGTGTACAGCCGTATCCATAAATTGCATGAAGCGGTCACCTGCTGTGACGAATTCTTTGCGGATATCTTCGAAGAAAGCATCAGCTGATGAACTTTCTTCTGCTGTTCCTTGTTCAGTTTCTTTACCCATGGCTTCCAGTAATCTCAATGCTTCATCAGCCGTGATTTTACCATCTTCTAGCAACGTAAGTATTCGTATGCGTTCATTTTGCATTTCTGGATTCCTCCTCGTTTTGAACAATCTTTTCAGTACCTATCTATTTATACGGTTCTGCGGAGTAAAAGTTTCATTTTCTATTTTTTTACTACTTGTTTAATTTGTTCCTTCATTCGATTTCGATCTCTATCTAAGATCGTCTTCAAATATTTCCCTGTGTAAGACTCTTTCACATCAGCTATTTCTTCCGGTGTTCCCGTCGCAACAATTTCTCCACCTTTGTCTCCGCCTTCCGGACCGATATCGATTATATAATCAACCGTCTTAATGACATCCAGATTATGCTCAATGACGAGAACCGTATTCCCTCCGTCAACTAGACGTTGAAGAACTTCAAGTAGTTTGGCTATGTCATGTACATGCAAGCCCGTTGTCGGCTCATCTAGAATATAGAATGATTTGCCCATGGAACGTTTATGGAGTTCGGAAGCGAGTTTTACACGTTGGGCTTCCCCACCTGATAATGTCGTTGCCGGTTGGCCTAATTGTACATAGCCTAGCCCCACATCAACAATCGTTTGTAATTTACGATTGATTTTCGGAATGTTTTCGAAAAATACTACCGCATATTCCACTGTCATCGCTAGTACGTCTGCAATATTCTTACCTTTATAATTCACTTCAAGTGTTTCGCGGTTATAACGTTTGCCGTGACACACTTCGCACGGTACATACACATCAGGAAGGAAATGCATTTCGATCTTGATGATTCCGTCTCCACGACACGCTTCACATCGTCCACCTTTGACGTTGAAACTAAAGCGACCTTTTTTATAGCCGCGTACTTTGGCTTCATTCGTCATCGCAAACACATCACGAATATCGTCAAAGACTCCTGTATAAGTAGCCGGATTTGAACGTGGTGTACGTCCAATTGGTGATTGATCAATATCAATGATCTTCTCTAAATGTTCCACACCACTGATACTATCGAACTTTCCAGGCTTCTGTTTGGATCGATTTAATTTTTGAGCCAACGTCTTATGCAAAATATCATTGACCAATGTACTCTTACCTGAACCTGAGACGCCAGTGACCGCGATAAATTGACCGAGCGGGAACTCTGCATCAATATGCTTCAAGTTATTTTCTGCAGCCCCTTTAACGATAATACTGCGTTCATCACGTGATCTACGTTCAATCGGAAGCGGAATAAATTTCTTTCCACTTAAATATTGACCCGTCAACGACTTCTTGTTTTTCATCACTTTCGCAGGTGTACCCGCAGCGATTACTTCTCCGCCTGCGACTCCAGCGCCAGGACCAATATCAATTAAATAGTCTGCAGCCATCATCGTATCTTCGTCATGTTCTACAACGATTAGCGTATTCCCAATATCGCGCATACTTTGCAACGTGCCGATTAATCGATCATTATCTCGCTGATGTAGGCCGATGGAAGGTTCGTCAAGTATATAAAGAACGCCTGTTAACCGGGATCCGATTTGTGTAGCCAAACGAATTCGCTGTGCTTCTCCACCAGATAATGTACCCGCTGAACGAGATAAATTCAGATAATCGAGTCCGACGTTCACTAAGAAGCCTAGACGCTCCTGGATTTCTTTCAGAATCATGTCGGCAATCTGTGTATCTTTTTCGGAAAGTGTTAATTGGTCAAAGAACTTCGTCGTTTCAACAATTGAACGTTCCGTGATCTTCCCAATATGCTGACCATCCACTAACACCGAAAGTGATTCCGGTTTTAAGCGGTATCCCGTACAAGTCGGACAGGATTTTTCCGTCATATACTTGCCCATTTGCTCACGTATATAGTCTGATGATGTCTCATGATAACGACGTTCTACGTTGCGCAATACACCTTCAAAATAGATGTCGCTGTCGCGTGTATTTCCGAATTCATTCGTATAGCGGAAACGTATTTTTTCCTTTTTGGATCCCAACATAAGCTTTTCAATATCCGAGTCGGCTAGCTCACCAACAGGTACATCCATTGGAATTTTATAATGCTTGGCAATCGTCTTGAGCAGCTCTGGATAATACTGAGAACTCGTTGGCTCCCATGGTGCAATGGCGTGTTCTTTTAACGTCAACTCACTATTAGGAATAACTAAATCAGGGTCGACTTCAAGCTTCATGCCAAGCCCATCACATTCAGGACATGCACCGAACGGACTGTTGAATGAAAACATACGCGGTTCTAGTTCACCGATAGAAAACCCGCAAATAGGACATGCGTGATGTTCACTAAAGAACAATTCTTCTTCACCGATTACATCGACAAGAACATTGCCGTCAGCTAGGCGTAATGCAGATTCCAATGAATCACTAAGTCGTGTTTCGACGCCTTCTTTCATGACAATTCGGTCAATGACGATTTCAATCGTATGTTTTTTATTTTTATCCAAGTCTATATTATCATCAAGATCAATCGTTTCGCCGTTAACGCGGACACGTACATAACCTTGTTTCTTTATATCTTCGAATAGTTTAGCGTGCGTTCCTTTACGTTCTGAAATAATAGGCGCCAAAATTTGAATTCTAGTACGCTCAGGCAACTCGATTACGCGATCCACCATCTGCTGAATCGTCTGCGTAGAGATTTCAATGCCATGATATGGACAATGCGGTTTCCCAACCCTTGCGTATAACAACCGCAAGTAGTCATAGATTTCCGTAACGGTTCCTACAGTCGAACGCGGATTTTTGCTCGTTGTCTTTTGGTCTATGGAAATTGCCGGTGACAATCCTTCAATAGAATCCACATCCGGCTTGTCCATTTGTCCAAGGAACTGACGAGCATATGCGGATAATGATTCTACATAGCGGCGCTGTCCTTCCGCGTAGATTGTATCGAAAGCCAGTGAAGACTTTCCTGAACCTGATAGGCCCGTGAGCACGACCAATTTATCACGCGGAATCTTCACCGTTATATCTTTTAGGTTATTCGCTCGCGCTCCTTGTATTATAAGTTCTTTATTTTTCATGCGGACTCTACCTTTCTGCTTTCAGTTCTATTACCGTGTCGCGTAGCTCTGCAGCTCTTTCGAAGTCCAAAGCTTTCGCTGCCTCTTTCATTTCTTTTTCCAATTTGATTAGCAGTAAGCCTTTCTCGTCTTTCGAAAGTCTCTTGCCGTTCGTTACCTTCTGCAAATAAGATTCCGTTTCTTCAGCTACTTGAGTCGCACGGATCAATTCGCGGATTGGTTTGACGATAGTTGTCGGTGTGACTCCGTGTTCTATATTATATGCCTTTTGAATTTCACGACGACGCTCTGTTTCATCAATGGCTTTCTTCATTGAATCTGTCATTTTATCCGCGTACATAATAACGCGTCCTTCAGAGTTACGCGCAGCTCGACCGATCGTCTGAATCAATGCACGTTCAGAACGCAAGAATCCTTCTTTGTCTGCATCCAAAATCGTGACCAATGAAACTTCCGGAATATCGATACCTTCACGTAATAAGTTGATGCCGATGAGTACATCGTACGTTCCGACACGCAGTTCACGAATAATTTCTGTCCGTTCGAGCGTCTTGACGTCAGAATGTAGATATTGAACTTTAATCCCGATGTCCTTTAGGTAATCCGTCAAGTCTTCTGACATTTTTTTGGTCAGTGTCGTAATCAATACTCGTTCATTTCGCTCGATTCGAAGGTTGATTTCATCCAGTAAATCATCAATCTGTCCTTCAATCGGTCGGACTTCAATGATAGGATCAAGTAATCCTGTTGGACGAATAATCTGTTCAATCATTTTATCTGTATGCTCTATTTCATATGGTCCTGGGGTTGCAGAAATATACATCGCTTGTTTAACATGTTTTTCAAATTCCTCAAACATTAATGGGCGGTTATCCAAAGCAGATGGTAAACGGAAACCGTGTTCCACCAAAACTTTTTTACGCGCTTGGTCTCCGTTGTACATACCGCGAATTTGCGGCAAGGAGACGTGGCTTTCATCTACGACGATCAAGAAGTCGTCAGGGAAATAATCCAGAAGTGTATAAGGGGTTGCGCCTGCTTCACGCAATGTTAAATGTCTAGAATAGTTTTCAATACCCGAACAGAAGCCCATCTCGCGCATCATTTCCAAATCATAGCGCGTCCGTTGCTCTAGGCGCTGCGCTTCCAATAACTTATCGTTATCACGTAAATATTTAAGCTGTTCTTCCAACTCGATTTCAATATTTTCAATCGCTTTTAATAACTTCTCTTCGCGCGTGACGAAGTGAGATCCTGGGAAAATAGCGACATGATCACGATCGCCAATGACTTCACCTGTTAAGGCATCCACTTCACGGATCCTTTCGATTTCATCACCAAAGAATTCAAGACGTATACAACGCTCATCGCGTGCTACCGGGAAGACCTCGACTACATCCCCTCTGACACGGAATGTACCACGTGTGAAATTGATATCATTGCGTTCGTACTGGATGTCCACTAGTGTGCGCAACAATTGATTACGCGGTATTTCCATCCCTTTACGTAATGAAAAGACCATGTCATTATATTCTTCCGGGGAACCGAGACCGTAAATACACGATACGGATGCAACAATAAGTACGTCATTTCGTTCGAATAAAGCACTAGTCGCTGAGTGACGAAGTTTATCGATTTCATCATTGATTGATGAATCCTTCTCAATGAATGTATCTGTCTGCGGAACATATGCTTCCGGTTGATAAAAGTCATAGAAGCTGACAAAGTATTCTACTGCATTATCTGGGAAAAACTCTTTGAACTCGCTATATAATTGGCCAGCCAACGTTTTATTGTGGGCAATGACCAGTGTAGGTTTATTAATTTCTGTCAGTACATTGGAAACCGTAAATGTTTTACCTGTTCCTGTTGCACCGAGCAATGTTTGATGTTTCTTACCTTCTTTTATGCCATTAACAAGGCTAGCGATCGCTTTTGGCTGATCTCCTTGCGGCGTATATGGTGCCTGCAATTGAAATGTTTCGTTCAAATGGTTCCACTCCTCTTCTTAAACACCTGTCCTTCTATTTTACCACACCTCGTGTTTTTTCTAAAGAAATAACGAACGTACGTTTTAAGCTAACTCTCTATGTACTTTATTGTACCCTTGTACTTTGTGAAAGAAACTTACAGCTATGACATTCTCTACAATAAAAAACACTGCCAGGATTTCGCCCTAGCAGTGCCTATGAATACATTATTTTGTTTTAAGTTCATATCCTTGTTCTTGTGAAATATCGAGTAATTGTTGTGTATACAGGTCGAATGCGTCTTTGTCATTTTGATCTAGCGCTTCATCAATCAAGGTCATGATTCGCGCTTGCGTTTGTTCCCAATGAATGTGTTGTAGAAACAGATCCCAATAGATTTCATTCAGCAGCTTTTCCGCTTGGAGAGAAGTACTGTTGTTACCTACCGCTTTCAAAAATTCAGCATATGAGTTGTTATTATTCATCTCTCTCACCCCTGATACCTTTTAGTAATTATATATGCAGTAGAATATGAATTGCAACCTTTAATCTTACTATTCGAACTTTTGAATTACTTTCGCATAAATAGAAGAAAATTGACTAGGTACATATATTCAGATAATTCTGTTACAAAATGAATAATTACTTGAAAACTATTTCTTACTAACACCATTTCCTTTTACGCCTATCATCATATCTCTCTCACTTGTTCTTTCGTTAATCGAATCGTCGCTTCTCCGACAATCAATGCAACCACCGCAATCAAGACGGGTGTAACACTTAAGCCATATAACGGCAAGGCCGCCAATAATAGAATAATCGCTTGTAGCCAAATCAATTTTCTTACTAACGAACGAACCGCTTTGATTTGCGATTTTTCCTGCATTTCAGGAAACAGCTGATCCATCGTGAATTCGACTCCGCCTTCGAGTGCCAAAATCAACTGAACGGCAGTCGCAAAGGCTAACGCTCCTACAAATATGAATGACACAATTGGCAATGGTATTAAAAACGCGCCCAATGCAGATAATGCCGTCAATCTTACCCACAACCAAAATGTATCATCTGTACGAATGAATGTCCGGACCACTAAATAACTCTGCACATCTCTACGCTTAAACGTGGAACGTTTCATTGCAAATTTCAACCAGCTACGCTTACTCACCGATCCAACCAAATGTGGTACTTCCGTAAAATAATTCGCGAATCGATAAAAACGCATCATACGATTTTGTTCCAATTCAATAAACTGCTCATAGGGGAACGGATAGTGTGCAGCTTTTTTATCCCAATACTTCGCATAGAGCATGGCGATCAAAATTCCAATGAAGATTGCCACTGGGCTCCATGTCAGTGCGAATTGAATCGTTAAAAATGTTAGAACTAGTCGAACAACACGATCGGGCCATACGAAATCATGATTGGCGATCCGAACGCTATATTCAGTCGCTACAAACAGTCCTTTAAAAGCGATGATCAGTAACATGACTAAAATATAATCCGTTCCAGTTCCCACTTCTGTCGCCTTTAATAAAGGCAACGCGACGACCATGGCGATTAGCGGCAATGGTAGTTGGGAAAATGTCGACCAAGTTTTCGAACGTTTCATATAGTTCGGCAATTGATTTTCCAATGGCAAGAAAAATACAATGTCTGCCGGCTTAAGCAAAGTAGTCGGCGCCGCCTTCATTAATAATAGTGCAATGACAACGGATATGATAAAGGCAGACGGGAATGTAACCGGTACTCCCTTCAACCATTCACTGTACGCATAGCCCCCTGCCCCAATTGCGAACATGAAGACGATGGCCAAATGTCCTGTGAATACATAGCGCATATATTTCTGTAATTCATTGACATAATGGAAGAACCGCTGTCCCCAAATCTCATGCATGTTGTTCATGATCGGTTTCCTCAGTCATAGCAATATATAAATCATCCAGTGTGGCATCCGGTCGTCCGAACGCCTTGCGCAAGTCGTCCATCGTACCATTCGCACGCACCCGTCCTTCGTGCAACAGGATAATACGATCACAATACTTTTCAGCCGTAGCGAGCACATGTGTCGACATCAAAATAGAAGCGCCGGCATTTTTTCTCTCGATGATTTGATCAAGCAATGCACGAATCGCCAACGGATCCAACCCAACAAATGGCTCATCGATAATATATAATTTCGGTTCTACAAGGAAAGCACACATGATCATGACTTTCTGTCGCATACCTTTGGAGAAGTGCGCTGGAAACCATTTCAAGCGCTTTTCCATACGGAACTCTTTTAACAGTTGTTCGGTACGGATTTCAAATTGCTGCTTGTCCAGACCGTATGCCATGGCAGTCAGTTCCAAATGTTCTTGTAATGTAAGTTCTTCGTATAACACGGGCGTCTCTGGAATATAACTGAATGATTGGCGGTAATGTTCTTTGTCACTAAATGTAGCACCATCAATTTTAATTATTCCTTCGAGCGGGTTCATAACACCTATAATATGTTTAATTGTTGTACTTTTACCTGCGCCATTTAGGCCGATCAACCCGACCAATTCACCTTCTTCTATCTGAAATGAAAGGTCATGTAAAACCGGCTTGCGCGTATAACCACCTGTTACATGTTCTAGTTCTAGGATTGCCATTGTATTTCCCCCTATCTTCTTTTATTATTTTAGCAAAGAAATTGTAAAATTGCTTTATCCGCCTTCGTTAACTATCTGAAAATATGCTACAATACATCCAAACATGAAAGGAAGTGTAGAAATGACTTCATGTATTTTCTGCAAGATTGTAGAAGGAACGATTCCAGGAGAAAAAGTATACGAAGATGAACATGTCATCGCCTTTATGGATATTATGCCGGTTACAAAAGGCCACGTACTTCTAATTCCGAAAACTCACCGTGAGAATTTGTATGAATTAACTGAAGAAGAAGCAGGAAATCTATTTAAAGTAGCACCAAAAATTGCCAATGCTTTAAAAGAAGAATTTCAGCCATGCGGCATGAACCTTTTGCAAAACAACGGTTCCTTCGCAGGACAGTCGGTTTATCATTTCCATATGCACTTAATTCCTCGTTATGATAAATCAGATGGTCTAAACGTAGAATTCCATACAAAAGTGGAGCAGTTCCCTATGGACGTTGTCTCTGAACTAGCGTCAAGCATTTCAAAGCGCCTGCAACAATAACACACCGAGTAAGTAGAAAAGAAGTACATTGTATTTCTTTCTACTTCATTTGATAAAAACCTGCACTCGCTTCTACCTTTTAGGTCGAAAAGCTTTTGATTGTATAATATTTCATTAATTTTCTTGCTCATATACGTAGTAACATGCTTTAATAAAATAATAACTATACAAAAGGAGTGTCGTCTACATGAAAGCGTCCACATTCTTTATTGGTCTGGCAGCTGGTGCTGTAACCTCTGCTGTAACGGTTCTATATTCTACTCCAAAAGCAGGTAGCGAACTACGAGACAGCGTCAAAACTGCATCATTGGAACTGAAGGATAAGTTGAAAGATGTCAAAGGTCAAGTAGCAGATTTAAAAGATTCTGTAACGGATTTATCTAAAGAAGCAAAGGAGCTTGTACCAGAGACTGTCGAAGAAATGAAAGTTTCCGTAGCAGACTGGAAGCGCTCGACTGAGCACAATAAGAAGCGATTAGAGAAAGAAATTTCTGCCATTCAAAATGCATTGGATGATCTAGAGAAATCCATCGGAACTCGTTAATCTATTTCTCTTTCGGCGTCCATCCAGTACTTGCTGGTCAGCGTGTGCATACCCACATGATACAAGCTATTAAACAGCTGTATTACATGGGTATATACACCTAGGTATAATTATTTTATTATTCCGTCTTTTTTATTTGTTGCTTTTTTGGTATAATAAATAAAAAAGACTGACAGAAAGCAGGTGTCTCGATGGCAGAGCAAATCATTTCACGTAAAGAAGCCATGATCTTTAATCAGCGCGTAGCCCAAATGTCCAAAGCATTATGGAAAGCTGTAGAGAAAGATTGGCAACAATGGATTAAACCGTATGACCTCAATATCAACGAACATCATATCTTATGGATCGCTTACCACCTTGAAGGCGCCACCATTTCAGATATCGCCAAGTTCGGAGTTATGCACGTCTCAACTGCCTTCAACTTCTCCAAGAAACTGGAACAACGTCAACTTCTATACTTTTCCAAAAAGGAAGACGATCGTCGCAATACATATGTGACGGTTTCAGAAGAAGGCAAAAAGTTGCTCGTAGAGATGAACGCAAATTATCATAATGAAGATTACAGTGTTCTTCAAGGGTCACTTCCTATTCGCGATATTTACGGGAAGTTCCCAGAATTTCTCGAGGTCATGTCTGTCTTACGTAATATTTATGGCGATGACTTTATGGATATTTTCGAACGCGGTTTTCAAAACATCGAGAAAACCTATGTCGACTCGAATGATTACCTAACAAAATCTCGAGTGGAGTCTTAACTACCTTCTCCATACAAGGTTTAGGTTTTTCCTTTTGCTCACAAATTCTGCTATGATGGTACAGAAGCAGAAAGAGGAGGTCTAAAATGGTTATAGCGATTACCATTCTATTTTCATTGTTCTACTTATATCAAATTAATAAAATGACATTTGCTCTTTGCCAATCTAGAGAGATTCCAGAAGAAAAGCAGCCTAAGATATATCGGACTGTAAACATTCTAATCACAATCCTCATTTTATCCTTATATGTAGAAGTATTCTTTAGCGCATAACACTATGTATTGCCCACCCCCATTGCTGGGGGCGGGCTTTTTTTT
Organism: Sporosarcina ureae; assembly: GCF_002109325.1. Classification (GTDB taxonomy): domain Bacteria; phylum Bacillota; class Bacilli; order Bacillales_A; family Planococcaceae; genus Sporosarcina; species Sporosarcina ureae_C. The sequence goes on from NZ_CP015348.1 coordinate 1,080,157, forward strand.
AGCACAAGTATGCAGCACCTACAATGATCAACAAAATGAATAACACAACAATTAAAGCAAAGCCTGATGATCCAGAACCGCCTTGAGTGTAACCGCTCATGGTGACACCCCCTTTCACATTGTATCCTATGCGAATGTCGAAAAAAACGGTTGGGCATATCAGATCTATCCGTTCAATTGAGTGGTACAAAACACAAATTATCGCAAAGAATAGACCGCTAATTCGCATAGGAATTAGCGGTCTTTAAATGGAAAGATGAAATAACAACCTTCTATTAGTAGCACCTTCACTTCTATAATTCACGATATATAGGAATTGAAATTCATTCAAATAATGATTGTTATGCAATGAACTCGTTGTATCCATAATTCCCCCTGTTGAATAAATCAAGATTTCCCTCAAAATGTTTTATTGCCATCCACCTTTACCTATTCTTAAAATCGAGTTGATTCGTGTGTTATTTAATTTGGTATCTCGTATTTTGTACTATTCAATCGAATGGGTTACATTTCAGACGAAGGGAACCTTTTTGATTTCCATCCGTTCTATGCTATAGTGTTTACTTAAAGAATATACAGAATCAATACTTAGATTAGGGGAGTTAATTACATGAAAAAGAAAATGTTAGCATTTACACTTGCAGCTTCGGTTGCCGCTTTATCCGCATGTTCTGGTGGCGGCGATGAAAAAGTCATGACATCAAAAGCAGGAGACGTTACGAAAGATGAATTCTATCAAGAAATGAAAGCATCTGTCGGTGAACAAGCTCTACAAATGATCATCTTGGAAAAAGTTTTGGATGATAAATATGATGTAGACGATAAGCAAGTAGACGCAGAATTTGATAAAAACAAAGAACAACTCGGTGAAAACTTCGATGCATTCTTGGCTCAACAAGGTCAGACACCTGAAAGCTTCAAGAAAATGATCCGTTTAAATAAACTACAAGAAGCTGCATTGACTGATGGTGTGGAAGTTTCTGATGAAGATTTAGAGAAGCGCCTTGAAGAATCTCAAACTGAGATCAATGCTCGTCATATCTTAGTTGAAGATGAAGCAACAGCAAAAGAAGTAAAAGAGAAGTTGGATAAAGGAGAAGACTTTGCAAAAGTAGCAAAAGAATTCTCTACTGATCCAGGTTCTAAAGACGAAGGCGGCGATCTTGATTGGTTCGCATACGGTGTCATGGTTCCTGAATTCTGGAACGCTGCATATGACCTAGAGCCAGGCAAAATCAGTGAGCCGGTTCAATCAGAAAACGGCTTCCACGTTATTGAAGTAAAAGAAAAGCGTAAAACTGATGATGAAAAAGTGACTGACGAAAAGAAAGATGAAATTCGCCAAGAACTATTGATGGAAAAAGCTGACGAGAACGAACTATTGGCTAAAGTTTCGAAGTTAGTGAAAGATGCTGACGTGAAGATTAAGGACGAAGATTTGAAATCCGCTCTTGATCTGTTCAAGATGGATGAGAAACCAGCTGAAGACGCTCCGGCTGTCGAAGAAGCACCTGCAGAAGACGCTCCAGCTGATGACGCTGAAGTAGAAGTTGAAGAAGAAAAGTAATTGGTACATGAAAAAGGTCTGTCTCGGAAATTCCGATGACAGACCTTTTTTGTTGTTTTACAAACCCTTTTCTCTTCTTGTGTTTTTGCAGAGGTAGTGGTTTGACTAGCAATGTAAATGGGGTGATCATTGGCCCCACTTCGACGGTGGCGGATGGCTTCCGCAATGAGCCAGACAGGAAGTGCGCCTGGCTGTCTCATTACTACGCCTACCACGTGCAGCCGCCTACGTTAGATAGTGTGTAGAGCAGTTCTGATTCTTCTTTTGCAAGAATAAGGAACGAATACTACCAGGTCACTGGTTTCATCTACTATAAACCACAACCTGACTTGGCAAGTACTTAGTAGCGCAGGCACAACTGCGGGGTAAGCCGTGGCCATGAGACAACTGGCAGCTCCACCGCCAGCTGGCTCATGGCTGTAGGCAATCCCCCACGTGCCTGCGCGGCTCCAAAGCATGACCCTCGCTACTTTCAATGAACAAGCCAATCTCGAGCAACGACCTAATCTATCTCCTAATGACTTAGCTAAGACAGAAGAATCGTACCACCCAGTCACTGGTTTTCATCTTCTATAAACAACAACCTAACTTGGTTCCCACTTAGTAGCGCAGGCACAACTGCGGGGTAGGCCGTGGCCATGAGACAACTGGCAGCTCCACCGCCAGCTGGCTCATGGCTGTAGGCAATCCCCCACGTGCCTGTGCGGGTCCGAAAAGCAGAACCTTTACTTATTTCTATGCACAAGTCATCCTCGAGCAACGACCCAATAAGTAGATCAACGTTGCCTTCTACTACCCTGACTCGTTATTTACCTACATCACTCAAAAGTTGGCTTATAGAACGAACGGTTATCCAGTGGGAATACGCGCTCAGAGAACTCGCCTGGCGTAGTTTTCGACATGACGCGGTTCAGCATATTCATCTTCGCATCGATATTATCAATATAATGAAGAATCTCCGCCTCCTTCAACATCGGACGCTTCGGACTGCCCCACTCCTCTTTACCATGGTGAGACAACACCATATGCTGAAGCAACATCACTTCCTCACCCTCAATCTCCAACTCTTCTGCAGCCTTGGAAATTTCATTGACCATGATCGTAATATGCCCTAGCAAATTCCCTTCGATCGTATACTGCGTACCGACCGGGCCTGACAACTCGATAACTTTACCGATATCATGCAAAATAATTCCTGCATACAGTAAATCTTTGTTCAATGTTGGATACAATTCCGCAATTGCCTTACCGAGTTTCAACATCGAAACAACGTGGTCTAATAAGCCTGAAACGTAGTCATGATGATTTCTCGTAGCCGCTGGATATAATACGAAATCTTGCTGATGTTTCTTCAATAAATGACGTGTCACGCGCTGGATTTGTGGATTCTGCATTTCAAAGAAATACTGCATTAATTCGTCTAACAATACTTCCTTGCTCTTTTCGGCAGAAGGTACTAAATCCGCAATTGTTACCCCTTCATCTTCTTTCGCAGGACGAATTGCTTTCAAACGAAGTTGATTTTTTCCACGGTACTCATGAATTTCTCCGCCTACTTTTACGATGGTTGCTCCCTGATACATCTGAGCTTGTTCTTCACCCGCATCCCAAAGTTTCGCTTCAAGGTCACCACTTTTATCTTGCAGAATCAACGTCATGAACGGACTCCCTTGCTGTGTGACACCTTTTGTTGCCTGCTTAATCAATAAATACATGTCGATTGTTTCGCCGACTTGATAGTCAAGTAGTTTTTTCATCAGTGGATCTCCCCTTTAACTTTTCGTCCAATCTCAATTGTATGAGGTTCACTTGGCCATTTCGACTTCATTTCTTGATGGCAAGTAAAGTACAGAAATTGATGAGATGGTTGTAACTCCGTAAGTATTTCTATCATACGCGAAAGTCGCTCATTATCAAAGTGAACAAATGGGTCATCCATAATAATTGGAAACGGTGCGCGCTCTGATAATTCATACGCTAACGCCAAGCGCAACGAAAGGTAGGCTTGCTCTTTTGTCGCTTGACTAAGCTCATTGATCATGAAAGATTGCCCTTCTGTTGTGACTGCCTCGAAATAGCCTTCCACAGTTAAGCCAAGCGTCGCATATCGATTCCCAGTTAATTTGCTAAACCATTCATTCGCCTGAAGAAGAACGGCCGGTAATTGATGTTCTTTCCACTCGCTCATCGTTTGCCGAATTGCCTCACGGACGGCTTTTCGGATTACCCATTGTTCTGTCATATCTTCTAGCTCAGCTTTTCGCACTTCAAATAATTGCTGAAGTTCGCTATACGTTCGGCTTGCAACCATTTGCGAGATTTCATGTCCAACTTTCACTTGCTCATCTACAAGCTCCACTACTTCTTTGCGAATCATTTCCAGGCGGTTTGTCGTTTCACTGCGCTGTCGCTCAAGTTCAGGTAAAGTCCACTCTTTAACTACCGGTTCCTTGGTATATAAGGACAGTTGTGCTTCTACTTCTTTTAGCTGTCGTTTTAATAATTGTGCATCTTGATCTTGCTGATATGCTGTGTAAAATTGTTCTTTTTCTGATACCCCAATAACCTCGAACAATTGTTGAATTTCTGCTGTTACCGTCTCCAACAATTCCTGTGTTTCAACTAATTGCTCTTTAATTTCACGTAGCGTTTGTTCTTTACTTAGATGCTTTTCTTGTAGGCTGTTCTGACGCTGTAGTTCTTGACGAATTCTCTCATACAAACCTTCTTCAGCCACTGGCCCGAGTACTTCTTCCACTTCTTGAATTAATGACCGTATTAGCTGTGTCGTAGTTTGTAGACGTTGTTGCCATGTTCTCTGATCTATCTCCACGTCTTGAAACTCGCGCAACAAACGAAAGCTTTCTTGGATATTGAATGTTGGATCGAATGGCTCATCTCGTAACAGATCTTGCAACTTCTTCACCGCTTGTTGTTTTAACTGATAAAGTTGTTCCATTTCCTCTGCGTATTTCTGCAATTTACGATCCATTCTTTCAATCTCTGTTGATATTTGTTGCTGATCACGTTGTTGCATGTCATGACGTGCAGCTAGCTTTTCCAGTTCGATCGCCAGCTCTTCATGGTCTCGAATGAACGTTTGCTGGTCTGATACAGAATCAGGTTTTTGTGTAAATAACCAAAACCCGACCGCCATGACTACTAGACCAAGCCCCGCGAACAACCACTGCTGCTGCATGACACTATATGCCCCGATCACTAGTCCAATGAGCAAAATAATGATCGGAACCATTCCATTCGAAGCCTGCTGACCCCCTGCAGATACAATGAATTTAGCTTCTGCAAGTTTACGCTGCAATTCCGGCCAGGTTGCCAGTTTCTCTCTTTCAGAATCAGTCAATCGCAAACGTTCAGTCCGTTCATTTTGTCGCTCCGCTTCTTGACGTTCACTTTCCGCCTCCGCCAATAAGCGCTGCAATGCTTTTAATTGCTGATCCATTTCTTTCTGTTCCTCAAGAACTGGTTCGAGTTGGCGTTCACGTTGAATGGAAACATCCATTGTCCCTATAGATGCTAGTTGTTCATCCGTTAATCCTAAACGATTGATGAACTGGTGCCGTTTCTTTTCAAGTACTTGTATTTCCTGTTCAGCAGTAAGCCGCTCCGATCGTAATCGATGCCATTCTGCTTCTTGTGCTACCCAGCGTTCCAGTTTTTGTTGTTCACTTTTGGGGCGCAAGTCGATCAATTCCGATTGCCACTCCGCTTGTTCTTTCTCTAAACGTGATTTCTTTAACTTCAATTCTGATTGCTTACTTGCAAGTTCTTCGTAACGGCGAATACCTGCTGCTGGAAATTCATCAGGTAGATGGGAGATTTGTTCAAGTAATTGGTTGCGCTGTTGCTGCAACGGAACAACTTGCATCGCGATTCGCTGTTCTTCAGATTGCTTGTAAAGGCGCTGCTCTTCTGAACGTAATGCCGCCACTTGTTCGTCAAGTTCTTGCTTGCGAATAGTCAACGGTTCATACGTGGAAAGCTTTTGTTGTTCTTTCAACATCGCTTGTTCCAGTTCACGTATTTCGGCCAGTTTTTTATTCATGGGTGGTATTTTGCCCGATTTTTTGAAGAGGCCACCCATTTCCTTCTCCATCTTCTTTTCCACTTTCCATAACGTATCGAGACCTGTCGTCCCAGACGCAAGTAATGTCCGACTCAAATCATTTTCATCCATTTTCTCAAGATCTTGTAGTTGGAATAAGGAGAAAGAGAAGATCGATTCAAATGCTTGCCGATCATAACCTCTTAACAACCTCTTCAATTCCTCATCTTCTGCAATACGTCCATCATCAAAACGGATAGAGACGTCCCCCGAAGACTTTCCACGCACTCGTTCGATCATCCAATTACCATACTCTTGATCATCTATATAGAGACAGCCACCGTATTTCCCACCTGTTTTCGGTTCATAGCGTAGCTCTTGTTGATTCTTTTGAGGAAATCCAAATAAAATATGAAGGATGGCTTGCTGAATAGTCGTTTTCCCCGCTTCATTCGGTCCATATAACAGGTTCATGCCCGGTCGCAAATCCATTTCCAAATTTTCATGCTGACCGAATCCGTACAGAAGTATTTTTCGGATTTTCATTTTAGCCCTCCTTCCACATTTCATCCTCTAGCAATGCGGCTGCCTGCTGTGTCAATCGCTCAAAATCTGTAGGTGTTAACGCTTCTAAATAGCGACCCGCTTTATGGCTATACACTTCTTTTACCAAGTCATTCCAGTCATCTGTTTCCCAGCCGGATAACGTGCTCTCCACTGGCTCAAGTAATGAATTTGAAACTACCGTACCTCTGATCAATGGCCATTCAATCGATGAAATCCAGACGAATGGCTCCATGTCTTCATATTGTTCTCGCAAAATATCAAGCCACTCCACTTCAGATCTAGCTAAATCGTTTGCTAGCCCTTCCGTATGTTCCATCACTAGTTCTACGACGACACTGCCAATTTCGGCTGTCAATTGATCAACGGCTTCCTGACATGCTGAAATCCAGTCATCCGCATATTCGATTCCTTCGCATGAAACAGTCAATGACGTGAAGACAATATCCGACGTTTCCACAAATGTAAGAGACGTGTTGGCAGGTGTCAACGAGACGTCGTAAAATCCTTTATGCCCTTGTTCATTACGGTGCCTTCCTTGAATATTACCTGGATAGACGATGGGCGGTTCTTGAGACAACACTTGGCGTTTATGAATATGACCAAGCGCCCAGTAATGGTAGTGCTTACTTTGCATTTCATTGATAGTAAACGGTGCATAGACGGCATGCTCTGCGTCACCCGCCACACTTCCGTGTAACAGGCCGATATGTATTCCATCTGCTGCATTTGGATAGTGCGGAATCATCGGTTCTTTGACATGACGCTGTGGGTAGCTAAAGCCGTGTAAATAAATAGTTTCATTACGAATAGTTAGTTGTTTTTGCTCTACATGTTCAGAAAACACGTGAACGTTTTCCGGCAATGACACGCGAGTCCATCTGCCTGCTAAATGGTCGTGATTTCCATATGACAAGTAGACCGGGATCTTCACTTTTTGAAGTTGTTGCATACCTTGCTGGAAACGAATTTGCGCACGCAAGCTACGGTCTTCACCGTCGTATAGGTCACCGACAATGACAATGAAATCCGGTCGCTCTTTAACTGCGTAGGCTATGAATCGGTCGAACGCAGCGAATGTAGACTGCTGCAGTCGAGCGAGCTCGTCCGGCCCTGCTGCGGACATGCCTTTAAAAGGGCTGTCCAAATGCAGGTCGGCTGTATGTAAAAAACGGATGGGTTCCATAAGTTGCACCTCTTCCACGAATACTCGTTCCTATTTTACCATATTTCATCTATTACTGGAAAGCAGACAGGCGAAACAGTAGTAAATGGGAAAGCACCGTTAATCGACGTTCCAGGCGGACGCTTTCCTGCGGGCATGGCTTGAGTCTCCTCGTACTCACTAACTCCACTTACACTTGAATTTGAACTTGAACTTGAACTTGAATTTGAACTTGAACTTGAACTTGAACTTGAACTTGAATTTGAACTTGAACTTGAACTTGAACTTGAACTTGAACTTGAACTTGAACTTGAATAAGTTTAGGCATAACAACAGTTCACACACTACTTACAATGAGTGATATAAGTACCTCCACTCAATAAGTAGGATGGAAGCGGAAGCTGGTGGCGAAGTGCAAAGACGTGCTCCTAACGCTGCGCTTTTACTCGCAAAAGCCGTTCTTCGTTACGGCTCTTCCCGCAGGATCAGCTCGAAAGGAGAGACAACCAAAAGGGAGCTTGCGACCTGGTTGGCTCACCGAGAGCCCATGGGAAAGCGTCCGCCAGCTGGAGCTTCCATCCCTTGTACTCACTAACTCCCCTTACTCTTGAACTTGAACTTGAACTTGAACTCGAACTTGAACTTGAACTCAAACTTAAATCCACATAAAAAAAGTATCCCAAGAAGCACTGTAACTTCAAGGGACACTCTTCACCTAAACCTATTCCTTTCCAAGCTGTATAGCCTTCTTCAAATCCTTAAGCGAACGAGACGGCCCATACATCAACACACCGCCACGGTACACCTTCGCACCGAACCAGCCAAGGATGAAGATCGTCACTAGCATGATACCGATCGAAAGCAATGGCTCCCACAACGGTAAATCGAGCATACCAACCCGCAAGAACATGACGAGTGGAGCGAAGAATGGGATGAAGGAAGCAATTTTCAAATAGCCCATCTCTGGATTCCCAAGTCCCGTTGCAGCGATAATGAAAGCTGCCACGACGAGTAACGACATCGGCATAATCATCTGTTGTACGTCTTCTGTCCGGCTTACTAATGAGCCAAGTAGCGCCGCTAGAGTGGCATAAAGGAAATAGCCTAGCAAGAAGAAAATGACAGCATAAACCAGCGTGCTAACTTGCAAGTTTTCCAGGCTGAAGAATGCAGATAGTTCATTTTCCTCTCCTGTAGATGATAGTTTATAAGCCAAAAACCCTGATACGGCATAGACTAGAATTTGCGCAATCCCGAGCGATCCGATTCCAAGCACTTTCGCAAACATATGCTTAACAGGTGATACGCTTGAGATCAAAATTTCCATTACACGTGATGATTTTTCCGTAGCTACTTCCGTCGCAATCATCGAAGAATAAATGATCACCGCAAAGTAAATGACGAACATTAATACATACACTAAGACTCGAGCTTGGTTCAGCTCTTCTTCTGACTTTGCTGTTTCTGAAATATTATGCTTTTCAAATTGAATCGGCGCAAACAACTCAGAAACTTGTTCGCCCGATAAAGACAGCTGTTCAGCTTTCACTTGCGTTTGAATATTTTGCAATGCATCTTGTAGAGCTGAAGGCAAAAATTGATCTACCAAACTACCTGTTGTATAAGATGCTTGGATAGTTTGATCTTTATCAAAACTCAATACCATGAACGAAGCGATTTCTTCCAATTTCACTTGCTCTGCCAACTGATCTTGCGAGTCTTCTGTCAGCTCCAATGAAATTCCTTGTTCATTTTGCTGAAGTTGTTCATGCAACCGGTCAAACAATACCCCACTCTCATCTACGACTAGTACACGTTCATCTTCACTGCTCCCCATTAACTGACCGACTTTGTCTATAATGCTCGGCAAATTCGCAAAGAGAAAAATACCCGCTACCATGATGAGCGTTGTAATGAAAAATGATTTCGTTTTAGCTTTGGTCAAGAAACTTTGTTTAAAAATAATCCAAAATTCACGCATGCTCTTTCCCCACTTTCGCAATGAATATATCTTGCAAAGATGGTTCTTCTATTTCGAAATGGCGTATTGGCCCTTTTTGCAATGCTGCTTGTAACAACGCATGTGCCACTCGTTCATCTTCTACCTGAAAAACTGCACCTTCCAAAGAATAATGAGCAGTCGTAACTCCTTCAAAGCCCTCTAGCTCAGTGAGGGGGAAGTCTGAACGAATCCGGACATTCTGTTTGCTGAACGAACGCTTAACGTCACGCAACTTTCCACTGACTAGTTGTTTGCCATGATGAATAATACTGAGTTGCTCACATAACTCTTCCACATGATCCATACGGTGGCTGGAGAACAAAATCGTTGCTCCGTTATTGCGGAAATCCACTATCGCTTTTTTCAACATCTCGACATTTACTGGATCTAGTCCTGAGAACGGTTCGTCAAGGATCAGCAATTTAGGATCGTGCAATAATGCTGCGATAACTTGTATTTTCTGTTGATTACCTTTAGACAACTCTTCTACTTTTTTATTCGTATTTTGCGGTACTTCAAAACGATCCAACCACTGAAGTGCCGAACTTTTCGCAGCAGACTTTTTCATTCCACGCAACTGTCCGAGAAAGATTAACTGATCTAGCACTTTCATTTTTGGATACAGGCCACGTTCTTCTGGCAAATAACCGATGAGCGGGCTCGTTTCATAGGATATGGTGCGTCCGTTCCAAGTAATATTTCCTTCTGTCGGAGTTAATAATCCGAGGATCATTCGGAACGTAGTCGTCTTCCCAGCACCGTTTGCTCCGAGGAAACCGTACATTGTCCCCTCTTCTACTGTCAATGACAGCTGGTCCACAGCTGTAAAATCTCCAAACTGTTTAGTCACTTGTTCTAATTCTAAGGTCACGCACATCATCCCCTTTAGTAATCTCATTATCTTGTTATACGATTCAATTGAAAATATGTTTCAAAATTATAAATATTCTTCTACTAAAGTTTAACATGAAGAATCTTTTATGCTTTCAATATTATGAATAGCTATTCATTTGACGTGATTCATAGTATACTGAATAAAAGGTTTATGGAGGCGATATGATGAAAACTTACAAACTTACTGCTTACGAAAAAAACGGTTCACTCATTACAGAAGAGACCTTCTCTGCAGAATCAGATGACGCAGCAAAAGAACAAGGTAATCAGATGCTGATCGAAAAAGATCTGCTTGACCGAACACATCGCTTGGCTTCTCCACTTGGGAAACTATTATTATTCCATACGTAATTACACGACGAAATCTCCTTTTCACAAGAGATTTCGTCTTTTTTTTGCTCAATTCTTCCTATACATAAATTGCTACCCTAGTACTCTTGCACGTTTTAAGCATAAGGGAGATACTATTTCATGCACGAAATGCAAGAAAACTAGGAGGAACAGATTTGAAGAAGATTTTGTATTCATTATTTATCGTGGTACTGATGCTCGGTGTATTTCCGCAGCAACAAGCTTTTGCTAAAGGATTTCCAGACGTTTCACAATATACGGATGAAATCCAATTTCTCACGGATATAAAAATCATTACAGGATATCCAGACGGAACATTTAAACCGAAAGACAATCTAACTCGCTTACAAGCTGTTACTATGATTTTGCGAGAAAAACAGATTACTGATTTCACAGCACCAGACCCTGGCTTCACTGATTTGAAGAAAGGGAATCACGGCTATGAAAAAGTTGCAAAGGCCGTGCAATTAGGTTTTATATCTGGAAAGACCCATACAAACGGTTCAAAGTACTTTGATGCTTCGGCTCCGTTGACACGCGGACAAATGGCAAAAATCTTAGTTCAAGGCTATCAGTTACCTAAAACCAAAGATGTATACTTTACAGATGTTAGTGATCTAAATGGATTTAAAGATGATATCAGTGTCTTAGCTTCTGAAAATATCACTACAGGCTATTTGGATGGTTCATTCGGACCGAATAATAAATTGACGAGACAACATTTCGCAGTCTTTATGGCGCGAATGATGAATCCGAGTTTTAAGCCGATGCCAAATATGCAAGTTCACTTCATCGACGTGGGTCAAGGGGATTCTATTCTGATCCAATCGCCAGACGGCAAAAATATGTTGATTGATGCGGGAACTGCGCTCGACGCACCTAAAGTCATTGCCTTCCTGAAATCTCGAAATATCAAAACGTTAGACATCGCGCTGGCTACACATCCACATGCTGATCATATTGGTGGTTTTGAAGAAGTCCTTAACACTTTTACAGTAAAACAATTTATCGACAGTGGGAATGTTCATACGACTGCAACATATGTTAATTTACTTACATTAATCGACAAAAAGAATATCCCATTCTCAGTAGCACAAACAGGTGACGTAATCGCTCTCGACCCTGCGATTAAACTGAATGTACTGCACACAGATGACCGAGCAATTGATCATAACGCCGCTTCCATTGTCACACGACTAGCGTATGACAATGTCAGTTTCTTATTTACAGGTGATGCGGATGAACGTGTAGAGAAAGAAATGATTGGTCAATCTAATCTAAAGAGCACGTATTTGAAAGTAGGTCATCATGGTTCACGGACAAGTACTTCTGCTGATTTTCTTGCAGCTGTGAAGCCACAGGCCGCCATATTGTCTTATGGGAAAAATAATATATATGGACATCCACATGCAGAAACCGTCAAACGTTTAAAAGATGCGAGTATAAAATCCTATGCTACGGAAACTGCAGGTACGATTACAGTGACTACGAACGGCACAGCCCATTCTGTTACTACATCACTGACAAAACCCGTGCCAGTTCCTAAGCCTGTACCAAAGCCTGACCCTAAACCCGTACCAAAACCTGATCCTAAGCCTGTACCAAAGCCTAACCCTAAACCAGATGTCAATTCAGGGTTGTACGTCATACCGGGTGCGCCTACTTCATTCAAGAATTGTACCGAGATGCGAAAATCCTATCCAAACGGTGTAAAAAAAGGTCATCCGGCATATGCTAGTAAGCATGATCGAGATAAAGATGGGTGGGCATGCGAACGATGACAAAAGGTCAACGATACACATTAGATCGAATTGATGACGGTTTTTATGTCTTTTTGTATTATGAGAATGAGCAGAAAGAACTTGTGATTCCTGTAACTGAACTATCTGCTGAGTTGACTGAAGGGGATGTAGTAGAACTCTTCATCGAGGACGCGCATTATAAAGTTCGTATCTTACAAGAAGAAACCGAGGATCTACAAAAGAAAGTTGAAAATCTATTGGAAAAATTAAAAAACAAGAAGTAATATCCAACTACTATCCCTTGATGAACTGTTTACAGATCATCAAGGGACTTTTGTTTGCGGATAGAATTACTTAAACTTATACTAAAAAGCACAAGATTTTTAACGTTTTTTGTGATACGCTATGGTCGTTAAGATATCGTAGAAGGAAGTGACTCGTTTGAACATTGCTTTGATTGCGCATGATGAAAAAAAGGCTGAATTGGTCAATTTCGCCATTGCTTATGAGCAGATTTTTGCTAAACATACCCTTTATGCAACGGGCACAACAGGATTACGCATTATGGAAGAAACAGATCTATCCATTACACGACTGAATTCAGGACCGCTTGGTGGCGATCAACAGATCGGTGCCATGATTGCGACCGGACAGCTTGATTTGGTTTTATTCTTCCGTGATCCGCTTACAGCTCAACCACATGAGCCGGACGTCAGTGCTTTACTTCGATTATGTGATGTCTATGGGATTCCGCTAGCTACGAACTTGGCTTCAGCAGAGTTACTATTGCGCGCCATAGAAAAAGGCTATTTCTCTTGGAGAGAAACAGCCGCTAAGTATCAATAATTTTTTAATAACAGTTATAGATATACACCAGACGCGCAGTTTTCATAGCGCGTCTTCTTCATGTCTTTTATTGACCTGTGAAGTTTGGTTTTCTTTTCCCTACGAATGCTTGAACGCCTTCACGATGGTCAGTTGTTAAGCGCATAGCTAATTGTGCTTCACCTTCAAGTTTCAATACTTGCTCGAGCTTTGCAATACCTTCTGCATGAAGAATTTTCTTTGATGCGATCATGGAAGCTGTTGGCGAATGTAAAATGACTTGGGCACGTTGTTGTGCCGTGTTCCATGCTTCTCCGTCCGCTACCGCTTCATCGACGAGTCCAATTTGCATAGCACTTTTTCCGTCGAGTACTTTCCCCGACCAGATGAGTTGTTTAGCTCTTGCAGTACCTACGCGTTCTTTCAAGAAGAAGTGACCTCCCCCATCTGGCACAAGTCCGATTCCAATAAAGTTCATGGCGATTTTACTTGATTCTTCCGCGATGACGACGTCGCATGCAATGGCAATACTGCATCCTAATCCCGCTGCCGCACCATGTACGGATGCAATAGTGATTTGAGGCATACTGTACATTGCCAATGCCAATCTCGATAAGTCGACCATAACATCTTCCATTTTCATCGGACCATTTGGATCTAGCATAGCTTTAACGTTACCGCCAGCAGAAAATGCGCGGCCAGCTCCTCTAAATAATACAACATGCACGGATGAATTATTCTTTAGTTGATCCACAATATCTGCCAGATCCTTCATCATGACTCCGTCCATCGCGTTCATTACTTCAGGCTGGTTAAAAGTTACGGTTGCTAATCTTCCTTCAACTTCTACTTCAATCTGTTTTGTCAAAATTAATTCCCCCTTTGAATGAATGGTTGTTCATTCACTACATTATACACAATTGGCTGATCATTTGCATAACTTTCACAAAAAAATATCCCCAACGACTTTTGCGTTAGGGATATCCGTATTACTTGAGGGGGTGCGTAGCTGGGAATAACTCTTCCAAATACGCTATTTTCTTATCGATCGCTTCTTCAAATCCTAAAATATAAGCCCCAGGTTCTTTCGGATTGTGGAATTGCGTCAACTTGCCTGTTGCCGGTTCCATAAACTTACTCGATGCTCCGCAACCCATACCGATAATGGTCTGTGCTTCTTCCATGATCAAAATATTATAAAGACTCTCTTCGCCAGGTTTCGAGTACCCGACATTCTCAAGATTCCCTAAAATGTTTTTCTGACGGTAAAGATAATACGGTATGTAGCCGTTAGCGCGAGACCATTCTTCACCACGCGTCATCATTTTTCCTACTGTTTCACGATCCGCCACTTGATACTTGTCTTTATTGCGTGTCATTTCAGAAGCACGCTTGAATGACAACGTATGGATCGTTAATGATTCAGGTTGCATCTTTTCTGTTTCAGCGAGCGAATGCTCAAATTCCTCCAGACCTTCATTCGGTAAACCGATGATCAAGTCCATATTGATATTGCGCATTCCTTGCTCTCGAGACAACCAATACTTATCGATTGTTTCCTGTACAGTGTGATGACGACCGATAGCTTTCAATGTTTCATCCGTATAGGACTGCGGATTGACACTGATTCGATCGATCCCCCACTTCTTTAATACTTCAAGCTTAGGTACTGTAATCGTATCAGGACGTCCGGCTTCCACTGTCACTTCACGCACATGTTCCATATAAGGGAATGAGTCCATCATCGTTTGATAAAGCGCGTCCATTTCTTCTGCTTCAATAGATGTGGGTGTTCCTCCACCGAAATAAATTGTCGTGATACGAATATCATGTTCTTTCAGCCATTTACCCATTGCACGCATTTCTTCATGCAAGCCATCGAGGAATGTTTCCACTCGCCCGCTTTTGCGATGAATGGCATAGGCAGGAAACGTACAATACGCACATTTTGTCGGACAAAACGGAATGCCGATATAAATACTCACTTCTTCTTTTAATGAATACAAATCAGGTAACGCATTCAACTGAACGTCTGCAATTTCTGCAATTAATTCACTTTTTCGTACGGATACACGATGACGTTGCTGAAGTAATTGCTTCGCTTCATCAACGGTGTGACCATCTTGGCGATACATATGATACAACTTAGTAGGACGGATTCCTGTTAAAATACCCCACTCTTGATCCATTCCTGTTGCTTGTTCCAATACATCAAGCAACACGTGGGAATACATTCTTTTACGCTGACGTAATTGTTGACGTTCTTCCGTTTCTTTTATCTCTTCCATAAAACGAGATGTGAAGTGCTTACCATTCCACTGAATATCCGCGGTGATGTTAGGCGTTTCTCCATAGTCCTCATTAAACTGAAGAGTAATTGCTGTATCTTCTGCATGATCTATAACAATTTTAGACTGTTCAAAAAATAAATTGGCTAAGTGCGTAAACATTCGAATCCAATCTTGGGGGAATTGTTCTTTTACTAGTAATTGCTGCATCGTTTTCTCCTACTCTCCATCTGTTAAAAAAAACCGGCCAAGGCCGGTTTAGATGTATCTATTAATTAAATCCTTCGTATAAATCTTGAATGGGTTTCAATACTACACGGTTTACTTCTTCAATCAATTCGCTTAGTTTCATTTCAGCAGTAAGCATCGCCAAGATTTTCGGATTTTCCTGAGCGAGTTGTGCTGTTTTCTGTGCATGCTCAAGCTCATCTCCTTCAATCTCTTCGCCTGCCATTTGCTTCTGTTGCAAATTCATTTGGATTTCACGGAAGCTTTCGAACAATGCACGTGCTTGCTCGTCACTTTTCACTTCTGCCATCGCTGTTTTCACCGCTACATACTCATCTGTCTTGCGCAAAGTAGATTCCAATTTGTTCATATCATCATAAATATTTACTGACATACTATCTCCTCCTACAATCCATTTAGTGTAAGTGCAATAATTCCTTGCACGATTCCAATGATCCCACCAAGAAATGCGCCTAGAACCGTGATCATCTTAAACTCTCTGCGTGAAATCCCCAGCACCAAATCTTCTAGTACTGCCACTGGGAACGTGTCTACTTGCTCTTTCACCATTTCATCGAGTTTTAACTTCTTTAATGATTCTTCAAGCTGCGACTCTGCCTGAGCGAATAAAAAGCTGACAATCTGTGGTGTTACATTAGCAGCCGTCCAAGTAGATCCTTGTGGCCAGTAATGTGACAAGCTGTGATCTAGTCTTTCTCGTAGTGCCAATTGATCCAGTGCATATTTTCTTACTGAAGCAAAAACACTATCAAAGTCAAAGCCAGACGTCAACTGTTCCATCGGTTGCTGCTGGACATTCTGCCACTCTTTCCAAATCAGTTGATCCAATAAATCTTTTGTTCCAGGAGCTTCTATAAATCGAAGTGCTTCTCGCTGAACCTTGCCGACAAGTGATTCCGATTCTCCAAAAAACATATTGAGCATACCGCCGAATGTCCCTTTTGAAGCCAAGAAGTCATCAATCAGCTTTTGGAATGTCTGTCTTCCTTCTGCCGAATCTACAAATTGACTTGCACGTTGCAATACAAAATCAGAAGCTAAAGGAATTCTTTCTTCGATTTGTTGTTGCCAACGAAGCGGCATGACTTCTTCCACTGTACCTGTTGTTACTTTTACCTTCATATCATATAGCTGCTGATCGATCAATGTGACTAACTTATCTTCGACTTGCTCAGGAAGTGCTTGAGCACCTGCAAGCTCGAGCCAGTCGCTCAATGTTTTATCTGATTGCAGTACATATTTATCCATTTTACTTTGAATAAACGTTTCTACACGCTTTTCCATTCCAGGCGTCAACATCTTTTTCCTGAACAGGTCAGGTGTCAGCAAATAATTTGTTACCGTTTTTCCAAGCTGCGTTGCCAATTCATTTCGGCGTTTCGGGATCAAGCCGGGTGTAAATGGCAATCGGGTTTTTCCAATGTATTTTGCTTCATGTGGTCTGAACAGCATCTTAATCGCCAGATGATTCGTTACCCCACCGATCAATGCGCCAATAAACGCCATGAACAAAATAGTTAACACTATTTTCAATCGCTTCACCTAATTCCACGTGGTCTTCGTTCCAATTATAACAAAAACCCGCTGAATGAAAAGCAATTAGAGGCGAAGATTCCTGACTTTACATTTGATTGCCGTTCAGGTACGTTGCAAGTAGAGTATTATGAACTATAACCATTAGATTGTTCACAACAATAAAGGAGGTACTTATTTCATTGAAGAAAGAACTGATTGACCACTTGGGAAGAACCGTTGTTTATAATTTTCCACCGAAACGAATCGTTACCTTATGTCCAGGTATTACAGAAACATTATTCGGAATTGGTTTGGAAAATGAAATTGTCGGACGCACACGATATTGTATCTATCCAGAACATGCAAAAAGTGTTCCAGCTGTAGCAGGGACGAAAGATCTGAAGTTGGACATGATACATGAAGTACAACCTGATTTGATTATTATGGAAAAAGAAGAAAATACAAAAGAGATGGTTGAAACGCTTGCCGAGTTCTATCCTGTATATGTAGCGGAAGTGCAAACCATTCCAGATGCCTATCGAATGATTACAGATATGGGAGCATTGACAGATCGCGAGCAACAGTCGGAATCGCTCGTTTCTGAAATCAAACAAGCATTTTCAGAACTTCCTACTCTCCCTGCTGCGCGAGTTGCCTACGTTATTTGGCGAAAGCCCTATATGGTTGCGGGTAAGGATACCTACATCAATTCGTTGTTGCAAAAACTTGGCTTCATCACGCCCTTTGCTGAATCAGCTGACCGCTATCCAGTAGTAACGGAAGAACAATTTAAAGAAGCAAATCTCGATTTAGTATTGCTGTCATCTGAACCTTATCCATTTAAAGAAAAACAGCAAGTGCAGTTCCAAGAAATGCTACCCGATTCAGCGATTCAGCTAATTGACGGCGAAATGTTCTGGTATGGCGTTCGGATGCTTGAAGGCGCCAAGTATTTTAAAGACTTTTCATTCGACGTGTGAATTACTTCGTTCCATTAAATATGGTAGACATTCGAATCGCATGCTCCATATCATCATGTAAAGCGATAAAAATCGGATCATATGCCTCTTCAGAAGGAATGGTCAAAAACAATTCTTTACATTGCTCTACTGATTCGAGTTCGAAAACTAGCGCATTTTTAGCTGACTCTTTAAAATTAGTACAAGGCGCCGGCTTTTTCGGATTCGGCACAAACTCGTTTGTTAGAATATAATACAATTGCTGGAACATCTCATAATGACTTTTTTCATCCTCATACGCGTGGCGAATGAATTCCTGCCATAGCAAATCATTCGTCAGCTGATACATGGACTTATAATAAAAATACGTTTTATACTTTTCCTCTACCGCATTGCGTAGTTGAGTAACAAACACACACTCATCCTTTCGTTCCTTTTGGTCAGTTTATGAAACGAGCGGACAGGATATCACTAATGGAACCATAAAGGAGAAAACAAGATGCTACAACACTTCAACCATAAAAAGATGTTCGCGGACACTGATTTGCCTGGATGGACGATCTCATTTTATTACCAAAACAAGCAATACAAAGGTGACTACCACAAAGACGGCACGGTCAACTGGACAAACGGCACGCCACCTGACGAAGAAAATGTTCTCAAAATGGTGCACGATCTCATGACTTTCCACGTTTATGAATGAGACCATCCTAAATCGACCATCCTTTAACTAGAGGAGGTGCTTTTATGGGCAGAGAACAATCAAAAGGCAAAAAGCAATTGGAAAAAGAGCGTCTAAAGGTACAGAACGAAAAAACCGAAAACGTCTTCGAAGACAAAAGCCGCATCCCCAACGAGCAAAACGCCTTTAAGGAAACCCAGCCACAATACGGCGAGTAAATGCATGTCCTAAGACTGAAGACTAATCCCTTTTAAAAGGACTTGGTCTTCAGTCTTTTATTAATTTCTTCAGCGTATTAACAAAACAAAAATAGTTACTAGCTGTAGCACTTCTCTTCTTATCTATAGCTATCGATCGACACATTTTGCATCCCTAAACCGTTTTTTTCTATTCTGTAAGCAAATCGAATTGTATTTTCTCTATAAATAAATTATTATGAAAGATAACTAACATTACTTTACAGGAGGTGTACGCTTTGTTCTTTTCCCTCATCTGGGTTAAGTGCGAAGCTATTATTTGGATATTGCCATACGCTTGGCAGCTTTTGCTGCCTTGATCGCAGTCACCGCTTTTTTTGTTGCGTGTGAATTTGCAATCGTGAAAGTCCGCTCATCACGTCTCGACCAACTGATCGACGAAGGTAATCAACGCGCGGTTCTCTCAAAAAAAATTGCCGATAATTTAGATGAATACTTATCTGCTTGTCAGCTCGGAATTACGATTTCGGCACTTGGCCTAGGTATGCTTGGGGAACCAACAGTACGTATGATGTTGGCTCCAGTTTTCGATACGTTTACTTTGGATGCTAATGTCGAAACTATTCTTTCCTTCACTATCGCTTTAGCGATTGTTACCTATTTGCATGTCGTGGTAGGAGAACTAGCTCCAAAGACCATCGCATTGCACAAGGCGGAAGAATTATCCCTATCCCTTTCCGTACCACTGAATGTATTTTACCGTCTCATGTACCCGATCATTAAAGGGATGAACGGATCGGCACGTCTTGTTACACGATTGCTAGGCTTCAAATCCATTTCCGAATTAGAAGTAGGACACACAGAAGAAGAGTTGCGCATCATCTTATCCGATAGCTTGCGTAGCGGTGAAATTAACCAGTCTGAATACAAATATGTAAATCGTATTTTTGAGTTTGATGATCGAGTCGCAAAGGAAATTATGCTGCCACGAACTGAAATGATGACAGTCGATAAAGAAATGACGTTATCCGAAGTATTTGAACTACTAGGAGTAGAACAGTTTACACGTTATCCAATTATCGATGGCGACAAAGATCATGTCATCGGATTGATCAACATGAAACATTTACTGACTGCGTATATTAAAGACCCGACGAACGGTAGTAAATCTGTTATGCACTATATGCAGCCGATTATTCGCGTTATTGAAACTATCCCAATTGGAGATTTACTCTTAAAAATCCAACGTGAACGGATTCATATGGCTATTTTATTAGATGAATATGGTGGAACTTCAGGACTCGTCACCATCGAGGATATCTTGGAAGAAATCGTTGGCGAAATCCGCGATGAATTCGACTTGGATGAACTACCTGAACTTCAAATAGTTGATACAGATCATTATATTCTAGACGCTAAAATGCTGATTGAAAACGTCAATCATGCATTAGGCATAGAAATTCTCGAAGATGACATTGATACGATCGGCGGTTGGTTCATGGATCAACGCTTTGAAGCTATACAAGGTGAGAAGATTATCGAACAAGGATATGAGTTTACTGTCAAAGAAGTAGACGGCAATCACATTCTTTACTTGGAAGCCAAAAAACAACCCCCCGATCATGCAACTAATGAAGTTACCGATGCGTCAAAATAAAAGCTTTCCCGCCTAAACGGGAAAGCTTTTATCTATTATCCTATCGTAAGGAGTGACTATATGAATAAAAAACAGGAAAACTGGCTTCTCGCTATGTGGTCCGTTGCACTTATCGCGACACTCGGTTCTTTATATTTTTCTGAAATTAAAGGCTATGTCCCCTGTACAATGTGCTGGTATCAACGGATATTCATGTATCCGATTGTATTGATTGGCCTACTCGCGCTCATACAAAAAAACGTGACGATTGCGTGGACTACTGCCTCACTTTCATTTATTGGAGGTTGTATTTCTCTTTATCACTACGGTATTCAAAAACTAACGTTCTTACAAGATAGTGCACCCGTATGTGGTGGTGTTTCATGTACAGGCGCATACATCAATTATTTGGGTTTCATTACAATTCCTTTCCTAGCACTAGTAGCATTCGCTTTTATTTTCATCGCAAGTCTTGTACTCTTAAAACAAACGAAGGAGTGAAATACATTGAAAAAATTATTAGCTATTGGTGGAGTGATTGTCGTGATCTTTATTTTGATCATCGTCCTCAATAATAAATCCAATGAAACAAAACTGGCTAAAAATCCGTACGGCACAGATAATCTACAACAATCTACAATTGATTTATTAGACAATGAAAGTTATCAGAACGTTGCACTTCCTGAAGAAATCTTCAAACAGATTGAAAGTGGCGAACCCACAACCGTTTATTACTTCAGTCCAGACTGTCCACATTGTATGGATATGACACCTCGTCTAATGCCAATTGCAGACGAATATGATGCACATGTCTATCAATACAATATGTTGGAGTTCAGCGATCAGATAAAACAGGAATACGATGTAACAGCATGGCCTACTCTCGTTCATTATAAAGATGGGAAAGAACAAGGCAGAACGGTTGGTTCACAACCTGATGACCAAATCAGAGCATTTTTTGATGAATTCGAAAGCAAATAAGGAGACTACGTAGATGACAAGTTTTCATTATACAACTGAAACACCGGGCGAGACGATTGAAAAATTACTAAGAGAACAATGGCAAGGCGGAAAGAAGTCTGTCCATCAAATGCGTATGGACAAAAGTGTAACAGATACAGAAGGACAACCCGTTGAATGGAAGGAACCCCTTCCTGAAGGGACGGAACTAATCTTCGGTTTTAATGACGCACAGTCTTCATATAAACCGGAACCTTCAAACTCCTTAAACGTTCTGTGGGAAGACGAGCATGTACTAGCAGTATTCAAGCCTGCTGGTCTGTCCGTACACCCAGAACGCTTGCCAGGGACCGGCACATTGATGAATGAAGTCATGGGCTATATCGAAGCCAAAGGTGGAAGCTATGCAGAACATATTCACCGCTTAGACCAGCATACGTCGGGCGTTTTACTTATTGCAAAGAATCCATTGGCAAAGACATTATTCGACCGCATGCTGGAGCAGAATCAAATCGAACGGTATTATACTGCCGAGCTTGAAGGCCAGCTAAGAAAACCACGTGGCACAATCAACATGCCCATCGGTAAAGACCGCAGTCATGCTACAAGACGCAGGGTATCCCCTTCTGGCCAATCCGCGGTCACGCATTTTAAAGTGCTCGAGCGCAAAGCGGATACAACTCTTGTTGAAGCACAGTTGGAAACAGGCCGAACACACCAGATCCGTGTTCATTTCTCACATATGGGTCACCCTGTCGTCGGAGATCAGCTGTATGGCAACGAGACGATTACCAGAGGTCCATATAAGCTAGTCGCTTCCAAAGTGGCTTTCACACATCCTATTACGTCAGAGATGATTGTAATCGAAACTGAATAAAATTAAACAGAGCTGTCCAAGAGATCGTAGTATTACGACTTCTTGTGACAGCTCTTTTCTATTCTCGTTAGAAGAAGTAAAGTTGCAGTAGCTAGAGGGGGTTTAGGGGTGGGGATTTCGAGTGCAATGACGTGCTCTCAACGCTTCGCTTATGTTCGCAAAGTAAATAGAGGATACTTTTTATTGTGCATTAAAGTAAGTTTTGTAATAGGTTTTGAACTTTAGAACTTGAATTAAAATAAGTTAAAACAAAACAATAATTCACATACTATCACCAATGAGCGATTTAAGTACCCCTACTATCAAAGTAGGATGGAAGCGGAAGTTGGCGGCGACTCCTGATGGATCAGCCCGATCAGGTGAGACAACTAAGAGAGCGAGAGCCGTAGCGAAGGACGGCTTTTGCGAGTAAAAGCGAAGCGTTAGGAGCACATCTTTGCACTAGCGAACAGTTGGCTCACCGCGGGCCCATAGGAAAGCGTCCGCCAACTGGAGCTTCCATCCCGAACCACTCACAAACTCACTCTCCATTCCATTGCCTTGCCCTGAACTTAAGAAAGTTCAAGCACTATTTGCAGAAGCAAAAAAAATGCCCTGGAAGTGGTAGCTTCCAAGGCATCCATATTCAACTACTTCACCAGCAACTGCTCAATCCCGCTCTCTAAGCGCTTATCCACTTCCTTCGCATCATGAATATGCTCCACAATCAACTCATGCGCAGAAGAAAATAAAGAATTCGCTTTCTGTAACTCTACCTGCATAAGCGCGGATAATTCATTCTGTTCCACAATCATCTTCTCAATAGAAGAAATATCCACCTGACTCCCTTGGACCGTCTCCAAAATATGATCAATTTTAGACGCAGTCTGCAAACTTACCGCCACACCTTGTTCAATCAACTTCGAACTCTTTTTCGTAGCCTCTAGCGCTTGCAAGATCTCCTCTTTTAAAGAATTCGTTAACTGCTGGATATCCTTTGTGCTAGTAGACGTGCTTTCCGCCAGCTTTCGAACTTCCTGTGCAACGACAGAAAACCCTTTGCCGTACTCTCCTGCTCTCGCTGCCTCAATTGAAGCATTCAATGCCAACAGATTCGTTTGCGCTGCGATGTTTTCAATCACACCTACAATGGACTGAATCTCTACGGACCGATCGCTCAATTGCGTCATACTTTCTTCCGACTTCTCCATATGCGTGCCTAAATCATTCATAACTTGAGCCGTTAAACGGACATCCTCCGCTCCATTTTCCGCTTCTTTCACCATGTATAATGATTTTTCTTCCAATGAACGACCATTTTCATGCAGCTGCGCAGAAGACTTTGTCGTTTTCTCACTTAATTCCTGAATGATATGAAAGCTTGATTCAATATCAGATACTGCTTCACCTAAGACATTGTGCTGAGCGTTCACTTTCTCGTGTTGAGCGACTGCAGCAGTTAATTCTGTCTCTACTTGTTTAAATCGGCTGTTATCTGCTTGCTCGACTTCAACTGGTGTCGAATGTACCGTCACCTTCTCTTCCACTACGCGCCGATCTGGCTGTCGTCTAAAGATCCCCACGTTACGTTCCCCCTTTTATCCAGATTTATTTAAAACGAATCTGGATTCTGACCTGTCCGTTCATCTTGATTTAATGCATTAATCAATGCCATATCAGAAAGCGTTAATTCGAAATCAACTATTTCACTATTTTCTTTAATCCGATCAAATGAAATCGATTTTGGGATGACAATCAATCCATTTTGGATATGCCATCTAATGATGACTTGCGCAACAGTCTTTCCGTGCTGTGCAGCAATCGCCATGAGTGTTGCATCTTCTAAAATTTGTCCCCTAGCTAATGGACTCCATGAAGTGACCGCGATTTGATGCTCGCTGCAAAACTGGCGCAATGGTTCTTGGGTTAGACGCGGGTGAACTTCTATTTGATTCACCATTGGTCGGATATTCGCAATCGCAAATATTTCTCGTAAATGGGCTTCATGATGATTGGAAACGCCTGTAGCTCGAATCAATTTTTCATCATATAATCTTTCAATTGCTCGATATGTATCCACATAGCTGCCTGTAACTGGCCAGTGTGTTAAATATAGATCTAGATAGTTCATATCTAATCTCGTCAATGAACGCTCGAATGCACGCAATGTTTCATCATACCCTTGTTCGTCATTCCACACTTTGGATGTCACAAACAAATCTTCACGCGCGATACCCGTGTTACGGATTGCTTCACCTACAACTTGTTCATTTTCGTAAATAGATGCTGTATCAATTGCACGATAGCCTAATGAAACCGCTTTCTCAACTGCTTGCATCGTTTGCTTCGGTTCTGTCATCTTATATGTACCTAAACCGAACTGCGGCATCTGCACGCCGTTACCTAGTATAACCATCTGATCAAAAATCGTTGACATAATAACTCCTCCTCTATGAACTCATAGTGTAATTGTACATTATTTTACAGGTTTTACGAATACATTTTCGATATAATAAGTTGATTTCTTTCATAAAAACGAATATTATTGTCTATGGTCTTTACTATGTTCGTAATTTAAGGAGAGAATACACTGTGTTTCAATTAAAGAAAAATCAAACGACTGTCAAAACAGAACTTCTGGCGGGAATGACTACTTTCCTAACGATGGTTTATATTGTCATCGTCAATCCTATTATTTTATCCGAGGCCGGAGTTCCGTTTGATCAAGTCTTTTTAGCCACTATTATAGCCACTGTCATCGGTACGCTTTGGATGGCGTTATTTGCAAATTATCCTATCGCCATTGCACCCGGTATGGGATTGAACGCGTACTTTGCTTCTGTCGTTATCGGATCGGACGGTCAACTAGATTATCTGACGGCTTTTTCTGCAGTATTTATTGCAGGTCTCATCTTTGTATTATTATCGATGACTTCTTTCCGAGAAAAACTAATTGAAGAAATTCCCGAAAACCTTAAACATGGGATCACAGCCGGAATTGGACTATTTATCGCATTCATCGGCCTGCGATTATCAGGATTAGTCGTTCCGCATGAGTCCAATATCGTGCAGCTAGGGGAACTCACCTCGCCTGCCGTACTACTGACCTTGTTCGGATTACTCGTGACGATTGTTTTGATGAACCGCAACGTCTATGGCGCTATATTCATTGGAATGATTGCAACAGGCCTTGTCGCATTTTTCACCAAGCAGTTACAATTCGATGGGGTTATGAAAATACCTCACCTTCCTGAAGGTATTCTTGTATGGAATCCAGTACTGGCAATGGGAGATGTTATTTCATACGGTTTATACGGTGTCGTCCTGTCGTTTTTACTTGTTACTTTATTCGATACAACCGGAACGATGATTGGAGTAGCTAAGCAAGCTGGACTCATGAAAGGTAATTCTTTACCTCGTGCACGCCACGCGCTTCTAGCTGACTCAGTAGCCGCCACAGTCGGCTCAATGGTCGGAACTAGCCCTACATCGGCTTATGTTGAATCGTCGTCTGGCGTAGCTGTAGGTGGTCGTACAGGGTTGACTACTTTAACAGTTGCAGTGCTATTCATAGCCGCAGCATTTTTCAGTCCTATCGTCAGTGCTTTGTCTGGTGTCGCGGCTATTACGGCACCTGCTTTGATTATTGTTGGTAGTTTGATGATCGGCGCAGTGAAAAATATCGATTGGGATTCATTCGACGAATCTTTCCCTGCATTTCTTGTCATTTTGACGATGCCGCTTACCTCAAGTATTGCGACTGGTATCGCACTCGGGTTTATCACATACCCGTTATTGAAAATTACAAAGGGCAAGGGTAAGCAAGTTCCTATGTTGATGTATATCTTCGCGGTACTATTCGCCTATCAGCTACTATTCCTGCCTCACTAAGATTTGTTAGGAACCTGTCACATAAAATGACGAAGATTATTTCATTTATATAATTTTTACGGTATACTGTACAAAGGACTATTGATTTCATAGGAGGTACAAACAATGAGACTAATTCTAATTATGGCCGTTTGTTTTGCATTCTTATCTGCAATCTTGACTGGCGGATACGATAACAAGCCAGGCGAATCAAAAACGAACCAAATGAAGTAAATAGAAAAGGGATTGGCTATGAGCCAATCCCCTTTTTTTATGCATTATGTTAAATGTGCAAATTTCTGTTGACGAAGTGCTTCATAAATGAGGATCGCAGCCGTATTTGACAAGTTCAATGAACGGATGTGCTCATCGTTCATCGGTATGCGTAAACAACTCTCTTTATATTTCTCCGTAATTTCATTCGGCAAGCCGGTAGTCTCTTTTCCAAACACAAAGAAAATATCCTTATTAGTATCCGAGTAATCAAACGTATCATAGCTCGTCTCTCCGAATTTTGTAATAAAATAAAACTCGCCTTCCGGATACGCGTCTATAAACTCCTGAATTCCTTCATGATACGTAATGTCAACATGTTCCCAGTAATCTAAGCCCGCCCGTTTTAACATTTTATCTTCAGTAGAAAAACCAAGTGGCTTTATTAAATGGAGAGCTGTATCGGTTCCCGCACAAGTACGTGAAATATTCCCTGTATTTGCCGGAATTTGTGGTTCGAATAATGCAACGTGAATCGTCATCTTACTACCTTCTTTCAATTTATGTGGAGCTGTTTCATAGCTTGTGTAATTTCACTTACGACAAACTCATCTTCTTCCGTAACCAAACTTTCAGTCAGCACATCTTGCGCTTCTATCTTTCCAATCTCACCAAGTGCCCAAGCCGCTGTTCCTCTAATCATTGGCCGCGGATCTTCTTTTAACAATCTCGTTAATTCAGGTATCGCTGATTCGTCTTTGAAATGCGCCAAAGCAATCAATGCATTTCGCTGAATTGGATTCTTTCCGCGCCAAGAGCCTGACATATAGCCATACTGCTCTTTGAACTGTCGGTTGGATAAGGTCAATAGTGACAGCAGCAAAGGTTTCACAAGCTCCGGCTCAGGTGTGAATTCCAGCTGGTGTGTGTGATTCATTCCTTTGTTTTTCGGACAAACCGTTTGGCACGTATCACATCCATACAATCGATTTCCGATCTTATGTCGAAACTCTTCAGGTACAGGTTTCTTTGTTTGTGTCAAAAATGCAATGCAACGCTGGGCATCTAATTGTCCTGGTTGTACAAGTGCACCTGTCGGACAGACATCCAAGCATAAATTACAATCTAGACACTGATCTTCCATCGGCTCATCTGGTGCAAACGGCAAATTCGTAATCATCTCACCCAAGTAAACATAAGATCCGAACTCCGGTGTAATGATCGAACAGTTCTTAGCTGACCAACCGATGCCTGCACGTTCTGCTACTGCACGATCTACAAGCTCTCCTGTATCTACCATGGAACGAAGTCGCGCATCTGGTACCTTAGTAAGAATGAATAATTCAAGCTGTGCTAGTTTGTCACGCAACACGGTATGATAATCTTCACCCCAAGAAGCCCTGCAAAACATACCACGACGTTCCCCTTTTTTCCCACGGGGACTATCTGACATTTTTGAGGGGTACGCCACGGCTATAGCAATAATACTCTCTGCTTGATCTAGCAATAATAAAGGCTCTGTTCGTTTCTCTATATCCGGCTCTTCAAAACCGGATTGATAGTTCAATCGTTGCTGTTGTTTCAGACGATCTTTCAATTTCATAAACGGAGCTGCCGTCGTAAAACCAATTTTATCTATTCCAATGGACGCCGCAAACGTTTGTATTTCTTGCTGTAACTGAGCGACATTCACCATTCTCCGCCTCCCTTATGATAAGATGAAGTAAAATTACAAGCAGGTGGTACTGATGCAACTTACTGTTAATTCTTCTATATTCGCGAAAATCCCTGATTTTAAATTAGGCATAATCTATTATAACAAAACAATCGTCTCTGCATCACCTCAGATGCTAAAAGGACGACTACAATTATTTCAAGAACAATTATATTTCGAACTACTTGACAAAGACTTCGCAGATTTCAAAGGTCTAGCAGAATGGCAATCCATCTGGACAACTCTTGGTGCAGACCTTTCGACTAAGCCACCAGCTCTTCAATTACTCTTACAGCAGATCAAAGATCGACACTATACTTCTTCTTTCCATAGTGCAGAAGATCTGAACACGTTCTTTTCCCTGCAATACGAAATCCCAACAGTTATTTACGATGCTGACAAAATAGCGGGAGATATTTTGTTGTCTGTCGGCAGCGCTGAGGACGGCTACGAAGGATTGAATAATCAATTCAATACCTTTGAAAACATCTTACTCCTAAGCGACGGTTACAGTCCATTTGGTAGCCCATATGTCGATTCTATACGAACGGCCGTAACTGAGGAAACTGAAAACATTATACAACTGCTTTTCATTCATCCTTCATTGGAACAAGAAAAGGCTCAACAACTAGTCGAAGCTTGTGGTAAAATGTTCACTAGCATAAACGGTGGTGACTATCATAGTTCTGTAGTGGATAGTCAAAATCCTAACTTTATCCTAACAAAAGAGGTGGAATCATGAATATTACATTAGCCGAAGGCATTAAATTAAAAAGTATTCTATCCAAGCAAATACGTGAACTCGAAACAGAAGCCCAACGAGTGGCTTTCATAACGATTGAAAAAGGTGCACCACGTCCAATAATTAGCCGAACATTACAAGACGTAGAAGCCGAGATGGAACAAGTTAGACTAGATCAACGCAAACTAGATTATCTCATCTATGTAGCAAACAGCACAAATACAGTAGAATTTGAAAACCAACAACTGCCATTAGTTGAAGCCATTGAACTAGCTATCCAATTGCGTGCAAAGTCTTCTTACTATAAACAATTCTCTTTAGCGAGTAAAGAAGAAATACAATATGGTTTTGCCGAATCGACTACGATTTATCGTGTAGCATTGTTTGATCCAGAAGAATATCGATTGAAAGCACAACAAGCTGAAAAAGCAGCGCATCAATTATCGAATCGTATCAACATGAAAAACTATACAATCGTTCTCGACTTCGATGGCGCTAATTACTTTTAACCTCAAAAAGGTGAGACTCCTTTTTGAGGCGTAGAGTGGGGAATATGAACACAAACTTGCTAAACCCATTACTTGTTACCCTTTACACATTGACCAATGACCCATTACCAACCACGTCCATGGCAATGAACCCTTACTGAGTAACACCCTTTCATATTTCTCCTCTATGGCCTGCTGCCTGTCATTTTGACAGACAGCAGGTATTTTTATATTTTGTCATGATAAAAAAGAGGCGGGATCTAGCTAGCCCAGAAATAATCTGGAGAATAGTGATTCAGCATTTCTTGAAGTCTCATCCTTATAAATACTTTAAATTTGGGTAGACTAAAGTGAAATAAATAATTGGGATGAGGAGTCATGACTATGTCAAACAAGCCGCAAGGTCAAAGCTATAAAGAACAACAAATGAAACGGCAGCAACAACAATTGAAGGATAACCAATCGCTAGTAGAACAACAATTCGATACAAAAAAGAAGATGGCGTTGCAAGCGATGCAACAGGCGGTACAATCACTTCAGCAAATGTCCTCTATGTCGGACTTGGCAACGTTACAACAAGCACAACAACAACTCCAACAAGCAGTTCAGCAGCTAAATTATATGCAAGGCATCTCCATTACACAATCTACAACTGCTGAACAACAGCAACTAGAACAAGTACAACAACAAATTGAACAAGCCGCACAAACACTTCAGCTCATTCAATCACTTAACAGCGGAAATCAAAGCTTTAAAAAAGGGTAAAAAACACATCCAGAACTTTCTACTTTGAAAGTCTTGGATGTGTTTTATTTATGGAATGATCATTTGATCCAATCAATGAATTCACTGCATCTTTAATTTCTTGATATCCTGTACATCTGCAAATATTGGATTGTAACCACTTCTCTACGATTTCTTCATTCGCATTTGGATGGTCGGTCAGTAACGCATGACAATTGACGATAAAACCGGGTGTACAAAACCCGCATTGAATTGCCCATTTATCAACAAAAGCTTCTCGAACAGGCGAATCTAATAGTCCTTCAATTGTTGTGATTGGTAAATCAACAACTTCAACTGCCAATGATAGGCATGAATGGCTAGGTTCTCCGTTAATAAGTACCGTGCATGCCCCGCAATCCCCATTTTCACACGACTGTTTGGCGCCTGTTAATCCAAGCTTTTCCCTTAAAGTAGACAGCAAAGTATCCGCGTTTCGAACAGCCACTTCCTGTGTTTCCCCGTTCACATGTAAATGAATAAAAGCTTTAGATGCTGTGTTTTGCTTATTCATTCGCCCATCTCCATTTCTTCTATGACATCTAGCAACACATTTTTTAACACAAATGCCCTATACTCTCTAGAACCTTGGAGATCATCCACGATACTTGAAGGCAGATTGTCCATGACTTTGTCTATTCTATCCATAACAGGGATGGTTAAATCATTTATGATCGTCTCTATTTCACTAGATCTGAAAGGATAATTACACACACCGCTAAAAGCAATACGTAATCGGTTTCCCTTCAAAATTGCTGCTACCGATACGACAGGATAACCTACTTTCGAAAATTTCGTCCTTTTTAGACTTATATACGGTAGATCGATATAGGATGAATCAATAATAATTTGAAGAAGTAATTCCCCTGGAGACAGTTTTATTTTCCTATCAAATAGGGACTGTAAGGAGACAACTCTTTCATCAGTCCCCTTCAAAACTTTTACTTTCGCATCTACTAGCAAAAGTGGTAAAATACTTTCCTTATATATCAATTCACTATTAATATTCCCACCTATTGTAATTTTGTTTCGCGAGGTGTGATCTGCGATTTGTTCCACAGTAGCCCCTAGAAACGGAAATAGGTTGGAATCCGTAATTTTATTTAATGAAACCGCCGCTCCAATTAGTAAATCACCGCCACGCATTTCCAACACATTACATTCAGGAATTCCTTTACTATCAATGATCGCATCTGCATAAATCTTGTTCATACGGGCAAAGGTAATAAATTCAGTGCCACCCGATATGAACAAGGCCTTTTCACCTTGTTCATGAACCTCGTTGTACATATCTATTATTTCCGTAACGGAAGAAGGTTTAAAGTACGTAAAATCAAAAGAAATCATTTAGTTCCCTCCTTCTTCTTTTGCCAAATGGATTCTGGTGTAAGTGGTAATTCATTTAACTCCACATCAGTTGCAATGGAAAGACTGTTTGCCAAACATGCGGGTGCTCCAATAACGCCATATTCACCTATTCCACGGGCACCAAAAGGTCCATCAATTGCTGGGCTTTCGATAAAATCCACATGATATTCTGTCGGTTGTTCACCATAGCGCAACATTGGATAGCCCCGAAGGTCTGAGTTTTGTACAATTCCCTGATCATCAAAGACAAACTTTTCGCTTGTCGCATAACTCAAGCCCATATACATGCCGCCACGCATTTGTTGTGTGGCTGTCATCGGGTTAATAATGGTGCCTCCGTCAAGGACCGTGACGCCTTTTAAAATAGAATACGTAAAATCCCTTGTGTCTAATTCAATTTCTACAGCTTGTACACCAACCGACCACCACGGTCCGGGCTTCCCAAAACCGGTTTGTTGATCCATCGGCGTTAAATGTCGCTGTATATGTTTCCCGATACCGACAATTTGTCCTTCTATTGAATGCCCACTTGGATACGTATAACCCAAGGAAATATCCTTAATATCCACACCAAATGTAGGATCAGGCTTTAAGTACACCCTTCCACCGCCAACTTCTAAGTCATCAGGAGAACATTGCAACACAACGGCAGCTGTTTTCTTTAACTGTGCAATTGCATGATCTGCAGCGTATACGACAGCCCTACCCGCTAAAAAAGTTGAACTGCTCGCAACGGTACGCCATTGGTGAGGGTCGTATTGTGTATTGACTTCCATTGTGACATGAACTTTATTCATGTCCATGCCTAACTTTTCTGCAAGAATTTGTCCGAGTATCGTTTTAGTTCCTTGTCCTAACTCTATCGCTGCACAATTCAAATTCACGCTACCGTCTGCTTCAAAAATAATAATGGCGCCTGCCTGTGCATTTGTAGCCGT
Source organism: Sporosarcina ureae (assembly GCF_002109325.1). Lineage (GTDB taxonomy): Bacteria > Bacillota > Bacilli > Bacillales_A > Planococcaceae > Sporosarcina > Sporosarcina ureae_C. Next base: position 1,112,788 of record NZ_CP015348.1, read on the forward strand.
CGTGGAAGTTTTCCAAAACGTACTAATCCCTTTCGCGCGCACTTTGTTCTTTCCACTCTTAACTTTTTGTCCTTCATCCCACTTGATTAACTCTTTAGCACGGTTAATGCATTTCTCCAAATCGCCAATATTATTCGCTGTCAAGACGGTTTGAGTCGGAGTTGTATCTCCTGGTTTAATACCATTCATCATACGAAACTGAAGAGGATCCATTTGTAACTTCTCAGCTAGCTGATCCATTGTTCGTTCAACTGCAAATGTTAGCTCGGGATGTCCATATCCCCTAAATGAAGTCGCAAAAGGATGATTTGTATACATACAATATGAGTCACACCATACATTTGGAATGTTATAAGGACCTGTACAATCAAGTGCCGCCGCCCTTGTAATCCCTGCGGCTTGATCAGAATACGCACCTGAATCCAGTAAATACGTATATTTCCCCGCTACCAACTTCCCTTCTTTCGTTACCCCAAGCTGAACGGTTGCGTCGAAGCCAATTCGACAAGGTGCTGTTGTCATATCTTCTTCTCGGTCAAACTCCAATTTCACTAATTTTCCACCAACTGCTTTCGAAGCCAAATAAGCAAGTGGTTCTAACTGAACAGTTCCCTTCCCACCAAACGCACCACCTACCATCGGAATATGAACGAGGATATCTCCAACGTCGACATTAAAAAATTGGTTGAGCACTTTTTTGATTGTAAATGGTGACTGACTACAGGAGTGGACAATGACCTTGCCCGCTGGATTAATTTCAACTCGCGTACTTCTCGTTTCCATCGCGACATGATCTGAAAGATTAAATGAATAAGTCGCTGTGATGGTTTCCTCACAATTTGCCCAAGCTGCATCAAAGTCACCTTTACGAATTTTAATATGACTCCCAATATTTGTAGACGCTTTTGGATAGACATCGCTTATGATTTTCGTGTATTGTTCAGCGTTGTCATGTACAAGTGGCGCATCTTTTAGAAATGCTTGTTGCACGGAGTTCACAATAGGTAAAGGTTCATATACAACTTTCACTTTCTCGGTTGCACGTTTTGCCTGATGTTCATGATCTGCTACGATAATCGCCACAGGTTCACCATAATAACGGACTTTCTCAAATGCCAATGGAGGTCGGTCCGCCAATATAGGTCCTATATGGAACGGAAACATATTGCCAGTAACAATTGCACGCACACCAGGCATTTTCCATGCTTCAGTCGTATCTACGGAAATAATTTTGGCATGGGCTTGTGTGCTTTTCACAAGTTTGGCATGCATAAGTCCAGGAGCTGAGTAATCCCCTATATACCTAACTTTTCCTGTCGATTTTTCCACCGCATCAATCCGTTGTTCTGGTTTCCCAACTGTGGACCATGGTTTATTGGTCATTCACTTAACGCCTCCTGAACTATAGTTATCGAGCTACTATAATGACTGTGTCCTTGTTCACTTCATGTGCTGAAGCATCCATAATTTTCTCAATCGTCATGCTTATTTCTTGTAATTCCATTTCATTTATCACAATGAAAACAGGCGCTCCTCCCCCTTGAATTACTTCGGGCTTCGTTGTAATAACTGCAACAATTTCCGCGTGTTGATTTTCCAATTTACTCAACCTCCAAATACAAAATCCATAAATAACACTATTATTTTATGAGTTGTCCTTATCGGCTTCCTTAGGCATCCGAATTGCACTATCCAGAATCGGAACTTTGTCTAACACTGCTTTAATCTGATTAAATTCCTTTTCTCGTGGCAAGAAAAACAATGCAATTCGACCGTCTGCCATATCTCTTTTCGTAAGTGGAATTAACGCTGGTTCACCTGAGTCAAGATAGCTCCCTAGAATAGTTGCCACATGATGTAGCATCGCCTGTCGTTGTCCTAGGAAAGACAATGTAACAATACTGTTTTGATTTTTCGGTGTAACGATTGCACCCACTGCTTGTTCAGTGATGATTTTTCTCGTATCTTCTAATCCCACATTTTTAATTAATATATCGTCAACGAAAAGCGTTGGCCCTTCAAAGCGGATTGCCGCTTCTTTAACATCTGCGATATCACTCAAAAACTTACCTGACATATTGAACTTCACAACAATCAGCATAATAATTCCACCGATAATACCTATCCAAAATGAAAATACGGCACACAATGTAGTGACAAGTGCCGTGAACATTACTAAATAATTTCTGCTTTCAAACGCCTGAGCCATCCCTTCAACAAAAGGTGCTCCGCGCTTCACAAGTTCGAATTCATCTATTTTCTCAAGTGATTCCCTTTCCATTTTCCTCACTTCCCGGAACTGAGTCGCTGCAAGGCCTAGAAATGTAACCGCAGTCCAATCAGATTCTAGAACAGCAGGAATTGCTACAGCACCGATGAAAGCAGATATAAAACCAAATGAGAGATGAATAATCCTTCCAGTAGGATAGGTTGGATATTGCCGAAAGTCCGTGCGTAACAATAGCATTCGTGCAATAAAGCCAAAAATAATTCCGATGATAACCGGAAGTAAGTAATTATCCACATGTATCCTCCTAGAAATAGTATTGATCTACCGTATTCTAACCAATACAAACACAATTTATAATGTGGGGATGATATTTTAAAAATGAATAATAGGATTACGTAATGGATAAGGTGATTTAAAAAGATGAAGGTGAAAAGTTGAAATCTATGCAGCAAATAATCGAAACGGTCTTGGCTGACACTCAACCCGCTGCACTTGCAATAATAGTTAATGTGGAAGGATCCTCTTATCGAAAGGAAGGTACGTGGATGCTTATTCAAGAGAGCGGTGTACAGATCGGAATGATAAGTGGTGGTTGTTTAGAAAATGATTTACATAGTCATGCGACGCAATTGTTTAGGACAGGCAAAGCAACTACTGTCCAATATGATTTAAGTTCTGAGGACGATCTTGGATGGGGACGTGGTGCAGGATGTAACGGTGTTGTCACTGTATGGATACGCGACATTGATGAGGATTTCCGAGGAGTCCTTGATATCCTACACAAGCAGATGCAAGCCAATGAACCTGCATACTTTCTTCAATCAATGACAGACATTAACCAGTACGGCTGTATAACCTCAGATGGAAAACGATTTGGCAAAATACAATCAAATATTATGCTAAATTTTATTGACGTTATCCCCTACCAAAGAATAGCTAAACAAATGAACTTTGGTGAAGAAATGGTATATTTCCAACTTATTTGGCCACAACCCCATCTTTATATAATTGGAGCGGGCCTCGACGCAAGACCACTTGCTCAGCTTTCAGGGAATATCGGCTATGCCGTTCATCTCTTGGATTGGCGCAGCAATATTTGTAACGAAATGCACTTTCCCACTGCAGCTTCTATTCAAATTGGCGACGTTAAAAAACTGCTATCAAACATAAAATTCAGCTCGTTGGATTCAGTGATCCTTATGACACATGATTTTCAATTAGACTTTGAAATCGGACGGTATTTGCTTGAACGCAAGTTGTTGTATCTTGGCATATTAGGGTCAAAAAAAAGAACGAAACGCCTATTTGATGGAGCACTTCCAAATAGTGTTCATTCACCAGTAGGACTATCGATTGGAGCGGATGGACCTGAAGAAATTGCTGTAAGTATCGTAGCGGAACTCATTGCTGTGAGAAGAGGAAAAATGATATGAAAATCATTGGCATTTATCTAGCTGCCGGAAATAGCACACGGATGGGTACTCATAAATTAGCATTGCCTGTTGGTACTATGTCTCTCGGTAGCTTGGCACTGGAAACTGCATTAAATTCTCCACTGGATGAAATTTTTGTAATTACTAAAGACATAGATGACACAGAATGGATTCCTTCACATATGAAATCCAACGCTAAATGCACAATCATTCAATGTCCTACTTCAAATGAAGGCCAATCTGAATCCTTGCGCTGCGGTATTCAACACGCACAAGAACGACATGCTGATGGCGTACTCGTCATGCTAGCCGACCAACCTTTTATAACGGTTCAAATGCTTTCTGAAATGATTACTTGTATGAGTGAAAAGCCCGACTGCAGATTTGTAGCCACTACATCCAAACAAGTCACTATGCCCCCCGTTCTATTTTCTGCCTACATGTACCCTGAACTTTTAAAGTTACGCGGAGATAAGGGAGCGCGAGCAATTTTAAAAGGTGACTTTCTCCAACAAGGAAAGCTTCTAAATTGTAACGACAAAAGACTAGTTTTCGATGTCGATACAGTTAAGGATTACGAAACACTTAAAGCATTCAATAAAGGAAATGAATAAAGTACTTCTTTACACTTTACTAGCAAACTCGATTAATTAAAATAAGAAAGTTGTTGTAATTCAATCACTGAATATCGAAGGATGTTTAAAGCCATTTTGTAAAGTATAGATATAGAACTTCCTCATACTACTATACAATTCAAATCACATTATATTAATTTGTTACGTTTGATTCTCGTTATACACACCGCTCGTGTGTCAGCATCTACGCATTGGCCTGTATCGTTGTTCCTGGATTATAGTATATCAATCCAGTATATGAGCCCTCTGTGGCTGCTGCACGATCATTCAAACAGGCAACGCGCTCTTACCTTTTTACTGGAATATAAAAAATAACACAGCATATGCTATGTTCTTTTGATGATACCCGAGGCCGGTTTCTTTTATCGCCTATAGATACTTTAGGTACAACACTTCCGGCAATGCTTGTGTATAATTTGTGCATAATCATTTTATTGTGCATTTTAGCCGTTTACTCTTTTGACAGAGTAAACGCTTTTTTATGCTAATATCTTCCTAAAATATTCGGCAATCAGCTGCTAAATAAATATGGTTTCAAATTGCATTCTTTGTTTTGAAGTTTTCCAAAACATATTAAACACATAAATAGCTCCGCTTTTAATGAATAACTTCCACGTTTATTATTTTTCTTCACGAAGCCAATTATTAAGCCAGTTAACTTCTTCTTGTGACAAGGGCTCTTCTTTTTCTTCTCTAGCAAATACATTATTCCAATTCGCTTCTTCCCCTTCTAAATGAGCTTCCCAATTACGCATAACTTTAACCGCTTTTTCTGTTTCTAATCGGGGTCTAGTTTTAAAAGGAATTATAATGACCATATTCCCGACCTCTTTCGATTAAACGTGTTCCCTGTATTATAAGAGTTTATTTTGAAAGTATCAAAAGTCTTGGAAATAAAATAGTTCAATGTCGATATTTCAGTAAATTACCCTTTTTCTAGTCCGGCTAATTAATTCGAATATATTGAAGTGTTTATATACTGATGAATGTAAGGTATAATGAAATCAATGTGCCGCAAACGGGCCATTTTGTAGGAAAGATAGGATTTTATGAACAACTGGATGTACTCGTTATATGCGTTGATTTTGGGTATTGTTGCTTTTTTACAGGTGAGATTGTAACTTTTATAATGCTTGGTTTTATCCTCATCGCTCTTATTAATATCAACACAACCCTAAAAAAGCTCGTTAAGAAAGATGATGAATAGAATGGGTTGAAATCTATAAGGTTGATTAGAAGTTGTACCGCTATCTGGGGCGTTTGTGAAGTAAGCCAAGCTTTATACTTACATAAAAAAGCATCAATGAAATAATAATCGATTTCATTGATGCTTTTTCTTTATATTTCTGAGACGTTTAGCAGCATTTTTATAAACCTCATCATTCCTTCGTTTTCCAATTGAAATAATCTCAGCTATTTCAACTTGACCACCAATAACCCTAAAGACTATTCGAATACCTATTTTTCTGAACTTAATCTTTTTACAGCCAATTAAATTGGAGTCACCTTTTTTTGTTAGTTCTTCACCAAGCTCATCTGCTCGTAATCTAATCTTCGCAAGTGCGATATCAACATATTTTTTCTCAGAACCATCTAATTTTCGATAATCTTCTTTTGCGTCTTCTATAAATACTATCTCGAATTTATTTTCCATACATTACCCAAATAACTCTTCATCTGAAATAGAATTCGGATCAATCTTTTGAAACTCAGTATATCCTTCTTCACCCATTACATCTTTAATAGTGAATCTAAGTTCGGGTTTTAAGTCTGCTTGTTCAATTCGATCAGAAAGATTCAAATCAAAAAACAACTCCCGCAAAGTTTCCAATTCCATATACATTTTTTCGTAATCCTCATAGCTTTGTACAACTGAATCAATGCTGTTATTTTGAGAAATAAATTGTGGACTCGTTTTTGCATTTCTACGTACTTCTGCAAATCTTTTAGCAGCATTTGAAGCAGAAATAACTTGATCAACATTAAATTGTGGTTTCTCCATAACATTCATCCCCATTTTTATCTTCTCCTCCATAGTATGCTTCTGTTACTTAAAATTATACAATATCACGAAGATAATGTACACCTTTATATAGGGGCTAAATATTACGTCATATATTGGGGATGTATAGGGATAGAATGTTATCTGTAATCCCCTATGAAGTTGTTGTAATTCTTAAAGAATGCTGAAAAAAGTTTACAACACAAAAAGGTTATCCCACAGTCGAAACCGACCAATGAGACAACCGCTTAATCAAAACCTATTTGAATCAAATTTTCTCCAACATATTTCACTGTTAAATCCAATGCACGGAATATCTTGTCATAGGATTCAGTAGACAAATCAACTATTACTTGAAGCCCTGTATAACTACTCTTATCTTAGTTTATATTTCAAAAGCAGTAAAACTTCCAGTATCATCAAAATCTTTAACTTGTACTACCTTATCTAAAAACTGCCTGACCATTTTTGCATTGCTTCCTATCGTTAGGGATAGCACATTAAACTCTTTTTTTTTCTTCTTTTTATTGAATACTTCTAAGAATGAATCCTTCACTCGGTCTTCCCCGTCCGTAACAAACACAACATCCGCCTGCTTGAAACGACTTTCGTTTATTACATTCATCGTTCTTTCAAGAGGAAGCGCAAAGTCCGTGCCTCCACCTAAGAAAGTTTGAGCTAAATTGATCATATCTGAAATTTTTATTTTCCCTCTTTCATATTTAAAGATTTTTGTTCGAGTAGAAAACAGGATTAAACAAAAATCCCTTTTCTGTTTTCTTGCAATCGACATGAGCGCTAACGTAAAACCTTTTGATTGGGTATCGAGCTTGTGCATGCTGCCTGATTGATCCAGACAAAGCACAATTGGACCTTTCCCTAGTACCTCATGTCCTTTCAGTTCATATTGCATCGTTTGGCCTTCCACAAAGCGACGTAGGAAGTCGTTCTTCGTTATTGGATGTGTATACAAACCCAATTCCATTGGTAGCATTCTCTCAATATCGTTGCCTAGGGTAACCCCACTTCTTTCCATTGAATCACTATGCTTAGATTTTTGCTTTTTACGGGCTATCTGTTTGAATCGACCCGCCCAATCCGCAATTTCTTTCATCTGTTTATTAGACGCGATCTTTTCAGCTAATGAAATTTGGTCTCGTAAAGGAACTTTTTTCAGTTCTGCGTCACCACTTCCTGCACTCGTGCCTCCAAGTAATGATTTCAAGCTGTCTTTCGTCTGTTTCATTTCCTGTATAGCTGGTGACATCGCTTCTGAAAAGCTATGACTGTTATTCTGTAACGTCTGTTGAAGTTGATCCCCCAAGTCTGACATTGCTTCTATTAAGTCTTCTTGTAACTCCTCACTACCATTTCCAGCCCCATTTTTTTGTTCCTGCTTTTGAAGTTGCCTTTTCATCGCCTGAACCTCTTGCATTTGTTTTTGTAAGCCTTTGTCCCTTTCTTTTTGTTCAATTAACCATTCATTCGTTTTCTCCCCAAATTTCACAGTTCCGATGGCTGAAGATAAGTCATCCAATCGAGTAAAGTTTCGGTAGTTTTCAAACGAATCATCTTTCATGATATTCTCCATAAATAATTTGTTAACTTGCACCGTTAACAAGGTCTGAACGCTTTATGCTTAATGGTATTTTTGTCTAATACAAGCTCCATTCATGAGATAAAGAAAATGGACTGATTGACATGAATTTCTCCTCCTTATAATAGAAATAAGGAGTCCAGGTCATTTTGACCCACCCCCTCTGAATTTTCACATTTGTTCCAACGCAGCAATACGTGATTCAGTGAAAACTTCTGCTTCACGGTCATGGTTCAGAACTTTAAACGCAACAGACCGGCCTGTCATCATCCCTGGCTGGCGTAGGTTGTTTGGCATCTGTAAAATCCAATAGTGTGTATCTTCGGAACTTCCATTAGTTAAGAAGATATTTCAAAGCTATTACAAAGCCAGCTCCGAACTTGGAGTAGGCCGCTACTATAACTTATTCCTAAGAATCTCCTACTGTCAAACGAAGCTAACGTGTTGATAGTTCAATTCAGTTGATATACTTTCACAGGTCTCCCTTTTGCATAATGTGATTCTTCTCCAACATATTCTATTAAACTTACTTTATCCAAATTAGATACAATTCGCTGAGCATTGCGTTCACTCATTTTTAAATGAATGGCTAAATCTTTCGTCGTGAAATTCGTCCAATCCATTTTTCTGATTAAAGATTCAATTCGCTTATACGTTTTGATGCTAACTTTACCTTCTTTTAATTTCGCCAAAAATTCTTTATCATCTGTCCGGTAGTCATAGGCTAGTTCCTCTTCCGCACCAACTGCATCAATCATCGCTCCATCTTCTTGAATAATGACGATATCCTGCTTCTCTTTTCTCTTGGATTCCCGAATCGCACGATAGGCATTCGTCTCTGCCGTGAAGACCGTCTGTCCGAAACCAATCCCGACCGCAATGCCAGAACCTGCTTCAACTGAAAGGTAATTCACTTTTTCTTTCAACGTACCGATTTCTCTTTCGACTGCTCCCCTTGTGCTAAAAATTGCATAGCGCCCATTACCTTGTTCAAAAAGCGAACCATCCAATCTTTCACAAAGCTGGATAAGTGTCTTCTTCAAATGCAATTCCAAATAATCCAATTGATAGGATTCTCTCATTTTCTCTTTAATCGTGTCGTAATCTAAAATCTCAATCATTTCTACACTGATTTGTGTATCCTTATAATATGAGGTTTTAATTTTCTCGAAAAACATCCGAATGGTATGGAAAACTTCATTTCGTGTTGGAGATAACCAAAATGCTGGAATACCCGCTTCTTGTAAATCTTCATAAACGGTTGGATAACAAGTTAAAACCGCTTCTATTTTATTTTGTTCCCATAACTCATAATGAAATTTAAATAATTCTGCCGTTTCAACCTCGACATCGAATCTTTTAATATATACTTTCTCCATCGTTCCTTCTAACTGGGACAACTCATAAGGGCAATATGACGCAATCATATCTATGCTAATCCGTTCCGGCAGTTTTCTACTTTCATTTGAAAGAGTCACAATTCCTTTATAAATATCTAATTCACCAGAATCTATATAGAGAAAGGTTTCATTTTTTCCCACAGTATTCACCGCAATCTTATACGGGATATAGCCTGAAAAAAGCCAATAATCTACTGGTGACTCAGGGTTCGACACAAAATCTTTCACTTCGCTTGTTTTTTTATAAATATAAGGGACGAATTCCAACTCTTGTTCAATTTCTCTTGCCAATGTAAGAATCCTGTTCACGGATTGACTAGGACCGACAACCCCAACTTTGTACATGACGAATACCTACTTTCTGAACGCGTATGTTACTTAATTTTACTGTTAAATCCCATTGAAATCCAGTGAATTTCCAACTTATCACCTTTCACACAAGTAATAGAATTCCAAAAGAGGCTGAATCAATTCAGCCTCCAAATAAAATATGAAGTTTTCATTTCACCGAGTCGGGGATTAATGAGGTGTATGTCTTACCATCCAAACGTTCCTGCAACTCAGCTTTGGCTTGTTCAATAATTTCCGGGTTTTCCATCGCTTGGATGGCTGTCGCCGCAATCACTTTCCCTGCCTGTAGCATCCCTTTATGCGCAATCGGTGTAACTCCCTGCGAAACGACTTGCCATGTATGAAGTGGGGTGCCGAGTGCAAAACAAGTTGTCAGACATTGCATCGTCGGAACAATCCAACTAACATCCCCTACATCTGTAGAGCCTGATAATACAGCATCCGAGGGATTATGTGAGGGAACAAAGTCTGCAATGTCCAGTTCTTTCAACTTTTTCACTGTTTCCCTGTCGCGTCCCACGTACGCATTGTTTAAATCATCCTGTGAAAGCGTACTTCGAATCTCTTTGGCGAATTTTTGATCCGCTTCATCATAAGTAGGAATCTCGACTTTCGTTAAATTCTCGTACATCACATCCGCAAGCACAGTATTTGGGATTAAGTTAGAAGCAGTCCCTTCGAATTCCACTTCAAACGTCGTGCCTGTCATTAAGGCCGCTCCGCGTGCAATGTCATAGACTCTTTCGTAAAGCGATTGAACTTCATCCTTCTCCAGAGCTCGTATCAAATAGACGACTTCGGCATTCGCTTGGACCACATTCGGTGAGATGCCGCCTGTATCTGTAACTGCGTAATGGATACGGGCATCCTGAACCATATGCTCTCTCAAATAATTCACACCGACATTCATCAATTCCACCGCATCCAGTGCACTCCTACCTAAATGAGGCGCCGCCGCTGCGTGGGCACTTTTCCCTTTAAACTTAAAACGAGCAGAGTAATTAGCGAGCGTCTTCACGTCCATAAGACCGGGAACATCCCAAGGGTGCCATGAAAACGCAGCATCCACATCGTCAAAAAGACCAGCACGAGCCATGAATGCTTTACCAGAACCGGCTTCTTCAGCGGGACAGCCATAGAAGCGGACTGTTCCTTTTAACTGATTTAACTCCATATACTCTTTAATTGCAACAGCCGCGGCAAATGCACCTGTTCCCAGCAAATTATGACCACAGCCATGGCCATTTCCACCATTGACAACTGGATCGTGATGGGTAAGTCCTTTTTTCTGACTAAGCCCCGCCAATGCATCATATTCACCCAAAATCGCGACAACAGGCTTCCCGCTTCCGTAATTTCCAATAAAAGCGGTTTCCAGTCCTGCTACGCCACGCTCGACCTTAAAACCTTCCTCTTCCAAAGCCCCTATTAAATAAGCAGAAGATTGATGTTCCTCGAAACACAATTCCGGTACTTCCCAGATTTTATCGCTTAGTGCAATGAACTTTTCTCTTTTTTGCTCGATTAGCCTTGAAACCGTTTTCAGTAAATCCATCACTTATCTCTCCTCTATATAAATTGCCGTTACATAGCATCACTTTCATTGCTCAGCTTGAAGCAACTCGCCTTTTCGGTAATTCAACGTCAATAATGAAACCGTACAAATGACAGCAAAAATAATTAACATCCAAAAAGCAGCATTATACGATCCATTAAACATCTGTACAATAAACCCGATGGCAAGTGGCGTAATAAAGCCTGCTAACTGGCCACCCGTGTTCGCGATTCCCATACTTGTACCTACTACAGTAGATGGAAACCTTTTCAAAATAATAGATGGTAATAAAAGTATTATAAATGAAATGAACATAATCACTATTGTTTGGTAAGTGATGAACATCGTTACGTTCGGCGCATTAAACATGAGATATAAAATAATCCCAATGAGGACACATGCAATTGCTCCCATCACTTTCTCTCGTTCTTCCGGAAGCCTATCAATCACATATCCAGATAAGAAAATCGCTAAGACCATTGCTAAACCTGGAATTGTTTGCACCCATCCAAGTGAAATTAAATCAAGTCCACGTACATTGACGAGATAAGTCGGCAACCAAGTCGCTAAACCCCAGTTAATCGCGTAAATACTATAATAGGCGATAAATAGATTCAACATCAACGGAGTTTTTATCAATTGCTTGAAAACGCCCTCCTGATTCTCGCCAACCGGTTTGAATTCTTCCTCTTTAAAGCCCTCGGGCAGCCTGATGAAAGCCCAGTAAAGAACAGTAATAATAAGCCCGATACCGCCCAGTACTAGAAAAGACACTCGCCAACCAATTGTTGTCAGCAAATAAACTGAAAGTACCGGTACAATCAGCGACACAATACCGCCAGTTGAAAGCATAATAGACATGGCCCAAGCTCTTTTTGAACTTGGAAACGTTTGCGAAATCAGTTTTGAACTTGAAGGTTGAAATCCACCTTCTCCAATCCCGAATAAGAAACGGATTATAATCATCGAAGTCAGTGACCATACTGCCCCCGTCGCCGCTGTAAAGATCGACCACATCAGGACGGATACAATTAAGACTCTCCTAGAACCGAATTTATCTGCCAACCAACCACCTGGTATTTGCATAAGCGCATATCCCGCAAAAAAACTACTAAGGATAAGTCCAGTACTTGTAGGACTCAATTGTAAATCTTCAGTGATGGACAATATTGCATAGTTTATAAAATAACGATCGAAGTTACCAATGGCCCAACCTATAAATAGTAATAACAAAATCAAGTTTCTTTGTTTCTTAGAAACCATATGTAACCCTCCTTTTCGGAAAAATTTTCCCCCATTTTCTATTTAACGTAGACTTAACGAAATTGTCGCTATATTAAATACTATAAACAGGAATTGAAATTAATGCAATATTTATTTTTACGAAAACGAAGTGAACAATACATGGATACCCGTTGTTACTGTAGATACTCTAGAAATTTCATTGACCAACTGATAAATAGACAAAAATTTACGTGAGTCGATTTCATAATTACTTAAACCCGACGCAGAAAAGAGATTGAATTATGAAATTTACTAACATAGCAAAACTAATAATCTATTTCCCACATATAAGCTTGGTCACCCATTGTATGAATAAATCGTTAAGATTCGTTTATCAGAAAAACCCATTGGGTTAGGAGGTATTCAATTCCCTAACCAATATTTCAATAGTACTCATCCACAAAATCTTGAGCATCCTGCGCGGAAATGCCACCAAAACAGATCTTGTTTCGACATGACGTAAGAATCGCTTGTTTCATCGCCTTTGGACCAAGACTTCCCGACTCGATTTCAAGTTGGCCAAGAGATTGTGTCGCAAAAATACCCGCTACCCGGTATTTAGCAGCGAGTGATAAGAAAATCTCTACATACGTATAGCTGTAAACTCATGAAAGACCTATACAAACGTTTAGATTGGTCACTTAGCTTTTTCCCTACTTCTTACTTGCATTAACATCTGGAATGCGTTTTGGGGATCGTGTAGGCCTAACCAGAGATGATTTCGATTTCAAGAACAATTTGTTACATATAAAAAGGACTTGGGATTATAAAGAAGGATTTGGATTTTCAACCACAAAAAAACAATTCTTCGGAGTGCGTAATCTTAATAGACCAAGATACCATGAATGTCTTTCAGGATTTATTTGATGAAACTTCGCCTAATTTACATGACTTGTTTTTCTGCAGTCCATATAATAAATCAAACGTGCTAACAAATGCAACAGTAAATAAAAGTTTAAAAATAATGATGGATGAATTGGAGATAAGATATATTACTGTTCACGGATTAAGACACACGCATGCTAGTATTCTGTTCTATACTTCTCCATATATTTACCGATCTCTTTTTTATGAAACGCCCACTTGCTCCCTAGACATATCTTCGGAAATTCTTCATCATATAAAAGATGGGTTACAATCGTATTCCACGACATGTTTAAATATGTAGCTAGTTGAATTCATGAAAAATACCTCTGATTCAAGTTCTTGTAAATGCTCATCTATTTTCTGAAGATAAAGCTCTTTCATCTTTTCTAGCTCAACTTCTATGGTAATCATTTTTCTTCGCCCAGCCATTCATTCAGCCACTCGATTTCCTCCTGTGACAATCCCTGTTCTTCCGTTTCTCTTTCTATTACATGGTGGCAATTTGCTTCTTCCCATTCTAGGTGGGTTTCCCACTCACGCATAACTTTAACTTCCTTTTCTGTTTATAGTTGCCGCCTATTTTTGAATGGTATTATTTTCGCCATTTTGCCACCTCTTCCGACTTGTTCTGTTCCTTCCATAATAATGGTTTCAATCGAAAGAATCAAAAAAGCCCAAACTATTTTAGTCTGGACAATCTCGATATCACATATTTTTTTAACTTCATATATTTCTATTCCTTCATGAAAACCATTCTTTCTGTACTAAACTGCCCAGTTAATACAATCAATCTAACATAACTATCCTAATACCACGCGCTATGTTAGATTCATATTTCAAATAAAAATAGTAATCAAAATAAAGGATCCTAACCCTTTGATAAAGCAAGGCGCTTTTTAAAGAAGTTGTCAATCGTTTAGATAAGGGTTTAGGATATTATGTTTTACTACTTGCGCTATCAACAGGTATGCGTTTCGGTGAAATGGTGGGACTGACCAGGAAGGACTTCAATTTCGAAGAGAGTACAATTAACATTGAAAAAACTTGGGGCTACGCAAAGAACTCCCCTGAAGGGTTTGGGCCAACAAAAAATGATGAGTCTATACGTGTTATTAAAGTTAACAAATTTACAATGGATACTTTTGAACAACTATTTATCAATGCCCCCACAAATACCTTTGACCTTGTTTTCTATAGCCCAGCCTCAAAATATAAAGTGATCAGTAATGCCAATGTGAATAAATTATTAAACAAAGTGCTAGAAGAATTACAAATTAAAAAAACTTAATTTACACGGCTTACGTCACACACATGCAAGTGTGCTTCTGTATGGTGGTGAATCCAACCAAAAGGTGTCTATGAACTATGTAAGCGAACGACTTGGACATAAAGATGTAGAGACAACTTGGAAGACCTATTCACACATCTTAGATGAGATGAGAGAAAAAGATGAAGAAGAGACAATTTCGATCTTTGAAAACATGTTTGTGTAATCCTTGTGTAAAATTTGTGTAAAAAGTTTTCAAAACCTATCGTTTTCTATCGTATTCTGCTAAAAGAAAAAGCATCTACAAACGCTGTGTTATCAACGTTTGTAGATGCTTTAGGCCTATCTCAACTTGACTAGAAAAGACCAGGATATACCCGAGGCCGGACTTGAACCGGCACGCCTCGCGGCATCGCATTTTGAGTGCGACGTGTCTGCCATTCCACCACTCGGGCACGTGTAAAGTAATTAATTATATGAAATTAAAAGGCGGCAACCGGAATCGAACCGGTGGTAAGGGTGTTGCAGACCCGTGCCTTACCGCTTGGCTATGCCGCCAACATAGTGGAGCGGAAGACGGGATTCGAACCCGCGACCCCGACCTTGGCAAGGTCGTATTCTACCACTGAACTACTTCCGCAAAACTGACTGGGGTAGCTGGATTCGAACCAACGAGTGACGGAGTCAAAGTCCGTTGCCTTACCGCTTGGCTATACCCCACTAATGGGGCGGACGAGGGGAATTGAACCCCCGAATGTCGGAATCACAATCCGATGCGTTAACCACTTCGCCACGACCGCCATGTTATGATCACTTACAGTATAGTAATAGGTGTTAATTATTTTAAAAGTAATGGGGCGGACGAGGGGTATCGAACCCCCGAATGTCGGAATCACAATCCGATGCGTTAACCACTTCGCCACGACCGCCAGAATAATTATTATTTTAAAAAATACAGGGGCAGTAGGAATCGAACCCACATCAAAGGTTTTGGAGACCTCTATTCTACCGTTGAACTATGCCCCTAAATGGTGGTGGGGGACGGATTCGAACCGCCGAACCCGGAGGGAGCGGATTTACAGTCCGCCGCGTTTAGCCACTTCGCTACCCCACCAGTAAGGATGCCGGCGAAAGGACTTGAACCCTCAACCTACTGATTACAAGTCAGTTGCTCTACCAATTGAGCTACACCGGCATATAAATGGTGGCTCAGGACGGAATCGAACCGCCGACACAAGGATTTTCAGTCCTTTGCTCTACCGACTGAGCTACTGAGCCACTATTGTTAGTTTTTTTAGAAAGACGCTAATTAGAAGCGTATGTAAAAAATGGCGGTCCCGACCGGGATCGAACCGGCGATCTCCTGCGTGACAGGCAGGCATGTTAACCGCTACACCACGGGACCATTGGTTGCGGGGACAGGATTTGAACCTGTGACCTTTGGGTTATGAGCCCAACGAGCTACCACTGCTCCACCCCGCGATAATACTATAAAGAAAATGGTGGAGGATGACGGGCTCGAACCGCCGACCCCCTGCTTGTAAGGCAGGTGCTCTCCCAGCTGAGCTAATCCTCCTGGGTTAAATTACTTTCAGCTTCGCATAACTGCGTCAGCTGTATTTAGAACTTTTAAAATGGTGACCCCTACGGGATTCGAACCCGTGATACCGCCGTGAAAGGGCGGTGTCTTAACCGCTTGACCAAGGGGCCATAAATTGAGAATGCATATCTGGCGGAGAGCAAGGGATTCGAACCCTTGAGGCAGCGCAAACCGCCTACACGATTTCCAATCGTGCTCCTTCGGCCACTCGGACAGCTCTCCATAATGGCTCCGCAGGTAAGACTCGAACTTACGACCGATCGGTTAACAGCCGATTGCTCTACCACTGAGCTACTGCGGAATAATATAATGTGGTTATAATAAAATTGTGAAACTTATCTAACAGACCAGCGACGTCCTACTCTCACAGGGGGAAACCCCCAACTACCATCGGCGCTAAAGAGCTTAACTTCCGTGTTCGGTATGGGAACGGGTGTGACCTCTTTGCCATCGTCACTGAACTGTTTTTCAAAGCCATGATTATTATATCAAACTGAGTGAGAAAGTCAAATGCTTTTTAAAAGTATTTTTTGTTCACTCAAAACTGAATAAAAGACATTGTCGTAGTTCAAGTAACTACTTTTTAAAATAGGTTAAGTCCTCGATCGATTAGTATCTGTCAGCTACATACGTCGCCGTACTTACACCCCAGACCTATCCACCTCATCATCTTTGAGGGATCTTACTTACTTGCGTAATGGGAAATCTCATCTTGAAGGGGGCTTCATGCTTAGATGCTTTCAGCATTTATCCCGTCCATACATAGCTACCCAGCGATGCCTTTGGCAAGACAACTGGTACACCAGCGGTATGTCCATCCCGGTCCTCTCGTACTAAGGACAGCTCTCCTCAAATTTCCTGCGCCCGCGACGGATAGGGACCGAACTGTCTCACGACGTTCTGAACCCAGCTCGCGTGCCGCTTTAATGGGCGAACAGCCCAACCCTTGGGACCGACTACAGCCCCAGGATGCGACGAGCCGACATCGAGGTGCCAAACCTCCCCGTCGATGTGGACTCTTGGGGGAGATAAGCCTGTTATCCCCGGGGTAGCTTTTATCCGTTGAGCGATGGCCCTTCCATGCGGAACCACCGGATCACTAAGTCCGTCTTTCGACCCTGCTCGACTTGTAGGTCTCGCAGTCAAGCTCCCTTATGCCTTTGCACTCTACGAATGATGTCCAACCATTCTGAGGGAACCTTTGAGCGCCTCCGTTACTCTTTAGGAGGCGACCGCCCCAGTCAAACTGCCCACCTGACACTGTCTCCTGCCCGGATCACGGGCAAGGGTTAGAAGTCCAATACAGCCAGGGTAGTATCCCACCAATGCCTCCTCCGAAGCTAGCGCTCCGGAATCCTAGGCTCCTACCTATCCTGTACAGGCTGCACCGGAATTCAATATCAGGCTACAGTAAAGCTCCACGGGGTCTTTCCGTCCTGTCGCGGGTAATGCGCATCTTCACGCATATTATAATTTCACCGAGTCTCTCGTTGAGACAGTGCCCAGATCGTTACGCCTTTCGTGCGGGTCGGAACTTACCCGACAAGGAATTTCGCTACCTTAGGACCGTTATAGTTACGGCCGCCGTTTACTGGGGCTTCAATTCAGAGCTTCGCTTGCGCTAACCCCTCCTCTTAACCTTCCAGCACCGGGCAGGCGTCAGCCCCTATACGTCATCTTACGATTTTGCAGAGACCTGTGTTTTTGCTAAACAGTCGCCTGGGCCTATTCACTGCGGCTCTCTCGGGCTATTCACCCTACCAGAGCACCCCTTCTCCCGAAGTTACGGGGTCATTTTGCCGAGTTCCTTAACGAGAGTTCTCTCGATCACCTTAGGATTCTCTCCTCGCCTACCTGTGTCGGTTTGCGGTACAGGCACCTCCCGCCTCGCTAGAGGCTTTTCTTGGCAGTGTGAAATCAGGGACTCTGGAGATAAATCTCCTCGCCATCACAGCCTAGTGTTATATGAGAACGGGATTTGCCTCGTTCTCCACCTCACTGCTTAGACACACAACCAACTGTGTGCTCACCCTATCCTACTGCGTCCCCCCATTACTCAAACGGCGGGGAGGTGGTACAGGAATATCAACCTGTTGTCCATCGTCTACGCCTATCGGCCTCGACTTAGGTCCTGACTAACCCTGAGCGGACGAGCCTTCCTCAGGAAACCTTGGGCATTCGGTGGAAGGGATTCTCACCCTTCTTTCGCTACTCATACCGGCATTCTCACTTCCAAGCGCTCCACCAGTCCTTCCGGTCTAGCTTCAACGCCCTTGGAACGCTCTCCTACCATTGACCCTAAGGTCAATCCACAGCTTCGGTGATCTGTTTAGCCCCGGTACATTTTCGGCGCAGCGCCACTCGACCAGTGAGCTATTACGCACTCTTTAAATGATGGCTGCTTCTAAGCCAACATCCTGGTTGTCTGGGCAACGCCACATCCTTTTCCACTTAACAGATACTTGGGGACCTTAGCTGGTGGTCTGGGCTGTTTCCCTCTCGACAATGGATCTTATCACCCACTGTCTGACTCCCAAACATAAATCATCGGCATTCGGAGTTTGTCTGAATTCGGTAACCCGGGATGGGCCCCTCGTCCAAACAGTGCTCTACCTCCGAGATTCTTTCGTTTGAGGCTAGCCCTAAAGCTATTTCGGAGAGAACCAGCTATCTCCAGGTTCGATTGGAATTTCACCGCTACCCACACCTCATCCCCGCATTTTTCAACATACGTGGGTTCGGGCCTCCAGTCAGTGTTACCTGACCTTCACCCTGGACATGGGTAGATCACCTGGTTTCGGGTCTACGACCCCATACTTATTCGCCCTATTCAGACTCGCTTTCGCTGCGGCTCCGCCTTCTCAGCTTAACCTTGCATGGAATCGTAACTCGCCGGTTCATTCTACAAAAGGCACGCCATCACCCATTAACGGGCTCTGACAATTTGTAAGCGCACGGTTTCAGGATCTATTTCACTCCCCTTCCGGGGTGCTTTTCACCTTTCCCTCACGGTACTGGTTCACTATCGGTCACTAGGGAGTATTTAGCCTTGGGAGATGGTCCTCCCGGATTCCGACGGAATTTCACGTGTTCCGCCGTACTCAGGATCCACTCTGGAGAGAATATGCTTTCGACTACGGGGCTTTTACCCTGTTTTGCGGACCTTTCCAGGTCGCTTCATCTAACACATTCCTTTGTAACTCCGTATAGAGTGTCCTACAACCCCAAGAAGCAAGCTTCTTGGTTTGGGCTCTTCCCGTTTCGCTCGCCGCTACTAAGGGAATCGATGTTTCTTTCTCTTCCTCCGGGTACTTAGATGTTTCAGTTCTCCGGGTGTGCCACGAGTATGCTATGTATTCACATACACGTACTGTCCCATTACGGACAGTGGGTTTCCCCATTCGGAAATCTTCGGATCAAAGCTCACTTACAGCTCCCCGAAGCATATCGGTGTTAGTGCCGTCCTTCATCGGCTCCTAGTGCCAAGGCATC